>DOWQ01000788.1 GCA_003519485.1 Streptomyces sp.
TCCAACATCAGGGGTCAAGGCCCGTGTGGTGGAGAAGCGGTGTCGGGCGGTCGGCGATCTGGTCGTTGGGCAGGCCCTGCGCGACCAGGGCGACGGCCTCGCGTTCGCGGCTGGTCAGCTCTTCCAGGCTGCCGATGTTGAGCGGCTGGGTGACGTACCTGTTGATGAGCTGGCGGGTGATCGAGGGCGCGAGCAGAGCGTCGCCGGGCGCGGCGACCCGTACGGCGTGCAGGAAGTCTTCGGCACGATGCCTTTACCAGGAATCCGGCGGCACCGGCGCGCAGCGCGGCGAAGACGGATTCGTCCTCGCCGTAGTTGGTCAGGATCACGACATGCAGCCGGGCCAGCCGGGTCTGCGGCGATACGCCGGGTCGCCTCGATGCCGCCGAGGGCCGGCATCTGGATGTCGATGAGCGCGACATCGGGCAGCGCACCGCGCAGGTCGGCACACCGACGCCCTTCGGCCCCGTTCGGTGGTCTCCGTGAGGGAAACCCGGGCGGCTCTGGAGTCGTTCCAGCGGGCGCTGGAACCAGGGACCTGCAGGGGCTGCTCAACGTGCTAGCGCCCGAGGTCGTCGTCAGTGACGGAGGCGGCATCAAGCAGGCCGCGCTGCGGCCGATCCTCGGGGCCGAGAAGGTGGTCCGCTTCTTGGCCGGCGGCAAGACCGATGCCAGGATCACCGTTGGCCCGACCGTGGTCAACGGCAGCCCAGGACTCTTCTTCCGCCTGGACGGCGAAATCGATGGCGTTAGGGCGGCCCGCGTCGAGGACGCCCGCATCACCGGCCTGTACTACGTCCGCAACCCGGCCAAGCTGACCCGCGTCGCATCCGAGACCCCGCTCACCCCGTGATGAATACGGTCCACTGACCGCAGTTCGTACCGCAGCGGATGAGATGCGTTACCGCGCTGCAGCTGCCCCTATGTGCTTATCCGTCCCCCAGTAGGTGCACGAGGCGGACGACGAAGAAGCCGGCCACGAGGATAGTAACCAACAGGATGATCAGTAGCGGGCCTTTTGCCCATCCCTTGGCCGGGTTATAGGTTTCCTGGGGCCCGGCTTCGGCGGTACTGCTTTCGGCTGGTGGCGTGTCTCCCGGGCGTACGCCGCCGCCGGGCTCGAGGCCGGGTGTTTCGGATGGGTCCGGGTCGCTGTGCGTCACTCACCGAATGTATTGGCTCATGGTGTTGTCTGCACGGCGGTGCGTGTTGAGGCGGGCATACGGGTCACATCAGCCGGTTGAGTAGGCGCAGGCCGGCCGAGCGCCCTTTGACCGGCACCGACCACAGTGGGTGCCCTCGTACTCCCCAGGTCGACAGCAGGGCGTTGGCTGCCTGGAATCCGGTGGTGGCGGCTCGCTCCATCAGGGCGACGGGGAGTTGCGTCCGCACCATGTCTCCGGCCAGGGTCAGTCGTGGGTGCGGGGTGTGGACGGTCGGGCGGTCCTCGTACCCGTCTGCCGGAAACAGGGGGCAGTCCTGGTGCCATTCGTGGCGGGTGTCGATGACCGTCGCCGATGCGGTTTCCGGGTAGAGGCGCTTCAGTTCGTCCATCGCGCTGTGTTCCACCGACGAACGGTCGGCGTCCGGCGGTACGGCGTAGGCGTGCAGTTCCACGACGGAGCCTCCGGTACGGGCTGACCAGCGGGCGGCTTCGCCCTCCCAGCGTTCGAGCACGCTGACGTTGTCGACGGGGCCGAAGCCGCTGGTGCCCAGGAAGCCGGGCCGGTCGGCGTTGACGGGTCGGTCCAGCCAGTAGCGGGAGACCAGGAAGGGAGGCGCTTGGCGGAGCCTCCCGATCTTGGTGCGCCAACGCTTGCTGCCCAGGCCGGGGGAGTCGCTGACCAGGGTTTGCAGTCCGCGGCTGTCCAAAGCGAGGACGACCGCGTCGTAGTGCTGGTGCGTGGTTGTTGTTGTGGCGTCGGTGGAGAAGAGCGTGAAGCCCTCTTCCTCGGGTCGCACCGCCAGCACGCTGGTGCCCGTGCGGATGTCGGTTCCCCGGCCGGTGATATAGCGCGCCAGGGGCTCCCACAAAGCGGTGGGGAAGGGCTCGCTGGGCACATCGAACAACAGGCCCTCGGAGGAGCCCAGGAAGTAGATGTGGAACATGAGGACGAGTTCCGCGGCGGACAGGTCGCGGGGGTCGGCGAAGAAGCTGCGGGAGAACACCTCGAACGCCAGATGCCGTGCCGTGGCTGGGAAGCGTACGGATTCCAGAAAGTCTGTGGCACTGATGCTGTCGAGCCGCCGGTAGACATCGGGTACTCGCACGTCCAGCAGGCCCAGTGCCGCCCGCGGTTTCATACCGGCCAGGCCGCGCCAGGTGAAGGTGGGGCTGAGGGCGATGAAGCCGAGCACACTCCACGGCGGTGTTCGGGGCACCCGTCGGAAGCTGTCGCGGGCGCCGCCGCTACGCAGCAGCGGGTAGTCCTCCAGGGGCGTCAGGGCCCGCAGACCGGGATCGGCGCGTCGCAGCAGTGCTCGCAGATTGTAGTACTGCCGGAAGAAGGCGTGGAAGCCCCGGCTCATCGTCACCGGCGACCCGTCGGCTAGAACGGTCGGCCATCCGCTCAGCCGGCCTCCCAGGCAGGCGCGCTGCTCCAGCAGATCGACGCGGACTCCCCGCTCGGCGAGGGCCGTTGCGGCGGCAAGCCCGGCGATCCCGCCTCCCACGACGGCAGTACGGACGCCGGGGCCCGTGGGCCGGTCGGAGCCGGCCGGTGCGGACCAGAGCACGGCTCGCCGGTCACGCCCCCGGCGATCCCGGGAACTCCGCTGGTGCTTCACGTGTGTCCTTTCCGTCCGAGGTGGGGGTATGCGCCGGTGTCCGGGGCTGGGGTGGTGAGCGGCGTGGGAGGACCGGCAGCTCGGCGAGGGTACACAGCATGGGCACAACGGGAGTGCCAAGGCCGATCGCCCACTCCTCTGTGAGTGTCGACCGGCCGGTGAGGAAGCGGATGACCCTTTCGGGAGGGTTGCCGCGGAAGAGGTCTTCGAAGAACGCGGCGCCGTCGATCCGTCCGGTGGCCAGAGCGCGGAGCAGCACGGCGTCCATGGCACGGTGGCGGCGGGCGTGCGGACACGGCGGAACCGGTGTGCGCCCGGCCCGGTACGCCGCTGCGACAGCGGCGGTCTGGCGTTGGAGCGCGGCAAAGGTGTAACCGGTCGAGGGCCGGGTCGCGCCGCCGGCGGCACCGATGCGGAAAACTGACCTGCCGACCCGGCGAGGGAAGTCACCGTCCGTCATGGGGATGACGCCCTGCTCCGTGCTGGTCACGGTCAGGGCGCCCAGTGGGCGTACGTGTTCGGTGTAGTGGCGCAGCGCGGCGTCGTAGGCCTCCCGGTTCAGGAGAGTTTTCGAAAATTCGGTGTACTCCACCAACGCGCTGCGCGGGCTGAGGGGCAAGACGTAGGCGAAGGACAGTCCGCGATGCGGCTGAGGCGTGCGCAGGTCCATGAGTTCTGCGACGGAAGGGTCGAAGCGGTCTTCCTCGGTGGTGACGAACCAGCCGCGGAAGTGCTGCAACAGGGTGGTGCGGGCAGGCGGCAGGCGTTGAGGGGGGCGTGAGTCGAACACGTAGCGGCCGGTGTAGCGGAACGGCCGTGACCAGCAGTCGACCCCGGTCACCTGGGCGCCTCCGGGCGTGTCCGCGACGCCGGTAACGGTGCCGGTGAGGCGGTGGAGCGAAGGCGCCGCGGCCAGTTGGACGTCCAGGGTCCGGGTGTAGTCCGTGGAGCGGATCATCTTGTACCGCGGGGAGGAGGGGCCCGTGGTGACGTGGCCGTCCCGGCCGGTGATCCGCAGGCGTGCCCAGGAGGCCGTGACCAGGTCGTCGTATTCGCCTGCCTCTTCCTGCCAGAAGCACCAGGTGCGGGCTGCGCTTCGGGCCGGGCCTTCGGGTGGTTCCACGAGGAGCACCGAGGGCAGGGGAGCGCCCGATTGGTGCTGGGTCAGCAGGCGCCTCGTCAAGGAGAGGCCCGCGGCACCTGCCCCGACCACGATGATGTCCGCATCGCTCATCACTGCCTCCTTCCCGTGTCGTCGCATGACACTCCGCCGGTCGTACGGGGACCACCACGGTTTCGCCCGCCTCCTCATCCTTCGAATCCCACCTCATGTGGAGCAGGTGGCGGCCGTTGCTCAGCGATCCAAGGCGTCGACGAGCATGCGACCGACCGTCTGCACCCGGCCTCACCACTGCGGCTCCGGAGCCGAGCCCGTGGGCGATGGCCTGGAGGGCCTGGTCAAGGTCCGCCGCCGGCGGCATCGCAGGAGGGGTTCCGAACACAGACCGGTCGGCGAAGCCGGTGTCCATGTGGGGCAGCCGAACGTCCAGAACACTGACCCGGGGCCGGCGCAGCTCGCTGCGAACGGTTGTCAGCCAGGCGCTCAACGCACTTTTGGAGCCGCTGTAGGCGGCCATGCCGGGCTGCGGGCGCTCTACGAGCACTCCCGTGATGGCTGCGATGGCCCCGCCTTCGGGCAGAAGAGGAAGTGCGGCCCGCAGGACTGCCATCGGAGCCAGAGCGTTGACTGTCATGAGATGCTCGGCGACCGCGTCCGGCGTGTCATGCGAACGGCCGAAGGCGGGTGTTCCGATGGTGACGACCACCGCGTCGATTCCGGACAGGGCCTCCGTGGCCCAGCTCGCCAGCGCAGCGCACCGGTCGAAATCGTAGCCGTCGAACTGACGGGTTGGGCAGCCGTCCAGCGCCCGCGACCGCTCTGCGAGGCGTTGGGCGTCCCGCCCCGCTACGGCGAGTACGGCACCCCACTGGTGCAGGACCGTGGAGAGCGCACCCCCGAGCACGCCCGTCGCGCCCACGACCAGTACTTTGGCGCCGTCGAGGTTCATACGTCGCTCCTCTGCATGTCTCGTGGCCGACCGGCAGGAATGCCCTGTGGACGGCGCTCCTTTCGAGCCCCGTCCACGCTCAAGCCGCCACTTTTCGGCACCGTGACCGATCGCCTGTTGCCGAAGGGCGCGGCTCGCCTCGCAGAATGGTGTTGCGTGGCGCTGATCGGTGCAGTCTCTCGCGACTCCTGCGCCGCGCGGCGCAGGCCGGATGCGTTCAGCAGAGGAGTTCACCCGGGGGAGCGACCGGTTCGGCGTCCGCGCGCTCCGCGGGCGGGGCTCGCCACGGCGGCGCACACGAAGGTTTGCGTGAAGGAGCCGGAGAGAGTCAGCCGATCGGGTGTGCGGACCGCTGGGTGCACGGGGTAGGCGTTGGGGTATGAGAGAGGTTCGCCTCCGTCCGGGGCCCGCCCCGGGTCGGCGTCGACGGCCACAGCCCTGCCGGAAGGAAGAGGAGGCTCTCTACGATGCCGCTGCTGCACGGTGCGGCCCTGCGTGAGGCGTTCGACCGCTCGGCCGGCGCCTATGACCGCCTGGTCGGCGCCAATCCCGGGTACCCCCGTCATCTGCGGCTTTCCGCACGCCGGCTGGCTCTGCCAAACCGGGGCGCGGGTGGCAGAGTGCTCGACCTCGGGTGCGGGACCGGGGCGTCCACGGCCGCGCTGCTGTCGGCCGCACCGAGGGCTGAGATCGTCGCCGTCGACTCCTCCGCAGGCATGCTCGAGCGTGCCGCCGCCAAGCAGTGGAACGGTGACGTCTCCTTTGTGCATGCCTCGGCCGAGGAGCTGCCCGGGGCCGGGGTCCGCGGGCCCTTCGACGCGGTTTTCGCCGCCTACCTGGTGCGTAACGTCAGCTCCCCGGATGCGGTACTGAGATCCGTACGGGCGATGATGCGGCCCGGCGGCCGGCTGGCCGTCCACGAATACGCCCTCTCCGGAGGCAGCAGGCACCGGCTCATCTGGTCAGCGGTGTGCTGGGGTGTGATCATTCCGTCCGGCTCGATCGGTCCCGGTGGATCCGGTCTGTACCAGCATCTGTGGCGCAGCGTCCTCGAGTTCGACACTGCGTCCGCCTTTCGCGACCGCTTGGCGGCGACGGGGTTCGACTCCGTACGTATGGCGTCGGTGCCCGGGTGGCAGCGGGGCATCGTGCATACCTTCGTGGCCCGGCGCCCGGAGGCGGACACTACGGAACTCTGATTCCGCCGGGCGGCGCCGCCATGACGCGCTTGGCCGCGGTCATCCCGGAAAGCGGTTCTGGCTGCGCAAGTGCCAGCGGCGCTCGGCGTAGGCAAGGTCATCGCGCCACAGACGCGCTACCGCGCGGCGCATCAGCGGGCGCAGCAACGGTGCGGCTCGTCTTGCCGCGGTGAATCCCGGCCGCTCCGAGGTGGCGAGGACCGCTTCGATGACGGCGGTGCGCGGCATTTCGTGTCCGGGCGCCGTCAGCGGGGTGGCGTGGGTCTCCACCACCGAGGAGGCACCTTCGCCGTCAACGATGCGCATGACGACGGTCCGGGGCCCGGGAGCGGTGAAGGCAGCGCGTACGGGCACCGCGGCGCGGCCGGCCAGGCGGTAGGCGACGTCGACGAGGAACTGGTCACCCGTGTCAGGGTCCGGGTTCTGTACGACGGTGAGCCGGGTGAAGGCATACGGATGGAACCAGGCTCCGTGCCAGGGATCCAGGCGGTTGGCGAGGACGTCCTCGGCTTCGCAGTCGCCGATCTGCGTGGCCACGGCGTCCACGGTCCTGCTGGGTGACGGGCGTGGGGGCAAGGGTGGCTCGGGCAGGGGTTCCTCACGTCCGGCATCGTCCAGGCGTACCCAGGCGAGGACCCCGTCGTCGTGTGCCGGAAAGGGATTCCACCCGGGCATGCCGGCGCCGTCCAGGGACAGGCCGTGCCAGTGGCAGAGCAGGCGTCCGCGCGTGACGGCGCCTTGGCACAGGGGGGCTCCCAGGTGCGGGCAGGCGCCGGGACCGGCCAAGAGCCGGCCGCTCCGGCTTCTCCAAGCGACGACCTCGATTCCGGCGATGGTGCGGCCGAAGGGGCGGCCGGGGCGTACATCGCGGCTGGCGCCCAGGACGTACCAGTTTCCGCTGGGCCGGGCTTGAGCCCGTGTCAGGGCTGCGGCGATGACGGCAGGCCGGGCCTCCCGCCAGGTGGGTTCTAGGCGGCACCAGTCGCGACTGGGCAGTATGCGCAAGGGGCTGCGCCGGCCGGGACCGGTATTCATGATGCGGTTTTTCGCTGCGGAGGCCGGCGTGTGTCGGCCGTCGCCCTCATCGCGTTGTACGCGCGGGAGATGCCGATTCGGGTGAAGCCCCGGAAGGCGATGGCTGCCCGGCGGTGGCGTGGAACGACGGTGCGCCGGTTCGTGATGGCGCAGTCGGCTGCCTCGATGTGGTCCAGGATGGCCTGGTAGAGGATGTAGGCCGTCTCCACACAGGGGCGGGAGACCGGATGCAGTATGGGGATGCCCCGGGCCGCGTGCCGGTAGATGTCGCGGGTGGTATTGATCATGTCTCGCAGCGCGGCGCGGACGCGAGGATCGGTGTGGCCGCTGCGGCGACACCACGCGAGGAGTTCTCGGTCGACGCCATGGGCGGCGAGCCGATCCTGAGGGAGGTAGATCCTGTCTCGGTCCAGGTCTTCGCCGACGTCTCGCAGGAAGTTGGTGAGTTGGAAGGCGATGCCCAGAGAGGCCGCGTGCGGGGCGGCCTCTTCCGGGGCTGTGACGGTGCCCAGTACCGGGAGGACCTGAAGGCCGATGACTGCCGCGGACCCGTACATGTATCCGCGCAGGTCCTCGAAGGTGGGGTAGTCGGTGACGTGCAAGTCCATGCGCATGGAGGACATGAAGTCGGTGAAGTGACGGGGGTCGATACGGTGACGGGTCACCGTATCGACCAGAGCCGCGATCACGGGGTGTGCGCTGTGGCCGCTGCTCAGGGCGTCCTGGAGGGTGTCGTCCAGGCGCAGCAGCGCGGCGGCCCGCTGCTGCGCACTGATGGTGGGGTCGAGGTCGTCGACGATGTCATCGGCCCAGCGGGCGAAGCCGTACAGGGCGTGAATGGCGGGCCGTTGACGCGAGGTGAGCAGGCGGGTGGCGAGAAAGTAGGTTTTGCCGTTGCTGGCGTTGAGCTGCCGGCAGCGGGCGTAGGCGTCGCGTAGCGCCGGGGTATGGATTCCCGCGGCGTTCAGTTCTCGTGCCGTCACGATGCTTCACCCACTGGTGCGGTGATGGCCGCGGCATGTCGCTGTGGGGGAGTGCGGCGGTGGTTTCCGGTGATGCGGGCGGCGGCGAGCTTCCCGGAGATCACGACCGTCGGCACGCCGACGCCGGGTGTTGTACCGCAGCCGGCGAGGACCACGTTTTCCCATCCGCGCGGCAGGTTGTGCGGTCGGAAGGGTCCGGTCTGGGCGAAGGTATGGGCGGCGGAGAAGGGTGTGCCGGCGGCATGGTGCCGAGCGGCCCAGTCCGCCGGGGTGATCAGCTGTTCCATCTCCAGGTCGTCGAACCCGTGCAGGCCACGCCGTTCGAGTTCGGCGACGAGGCTGTCGCGGTAGCCAGGAGCGATGGCTCGCCAGTTGTAGGGGCCGGTGGTTAGGTTGGGGGAGGGCGCGAGGATGTAGTGCAGATGACGGTCCGGCGGGGCCAGGTCCGGGTCGCTGGCGGTGGGGCTGGTGATGAGCAGCGACGGGTCTTTCATCAGTTCCCCCGTTCGGGTCAGTTCCTTGAACGTCTGCTGCCAAGCGGTTCCGAAGGACAGGGTGTGGTGGGCGAGCGGTGGCCGGCTGCGGGTGCCTCCGACGTGCAGCACGACCGCGGACGGCGCGTACCGCAGCGGGACCGGTCGGCGTGGCGCGCGGCCCAGCAGTTGGTGGACGGTGGGCAGGTCGCAGCTGAGCACGACCGCGTCGCAGGGGATGCGGTCGCCTTCCGCGGTGTGCACGGCGGCGACACGGCCGCTGGGTGAGCGTTCGAGGGTGGTGACCGTGCGGCCGTAGTGGAAGTCGGCTCCGGCCCGGTCGGCGGCGTCGGCCATGGCGCGGGGAACGGCGTGCATGCCCCCGCGGGGGAAGTAGACGCCCGCCACGGTGTCCATGTAGGCGATGACGGCGTAGGCGGCCAGCGCTCGGGTGGGTGCCACCCCTGCGTAGAGCGCCTGGAAGGAGAAGATTCGGCGGAGGCGTTCGTCCGCGAGGTAACGGGCGATGCGGCCGTGCCAGGTGCCGAAGCCGCCCAGGGCGGCGAGTCGGGCGAGATCCCCGGTGAGGAGACCAAGGGGGGAGTCGAAGTTGGCGTCGATGAAGGTCCGCATCTGCACCCGGTACAGGTTCTCCAGCCAGTGCCGCAGTCGGCGGTAGCCCGCTGCTTCATCGGCCCCGGCCACGCGGTGGACCTCGGCTTCCATGGCCTGCGGGTCGGTGTGCACGTCGATCTGTGATCCGTCGGCGAACCGAGCGCGGTAGGCGGGGTGCAGCGCGATGAGATCGACGTGGTCGGCCAGGCGCTCGCCGACAGCTGCCATGGCCTCGTCGATGAGGTCGGGCATGGTCAGTACGGTCGGCCCGGTGTCGATGCGGTAGCCGGCGATGTCGGTGCGTCCGGCGCGTCCGCCTGGTGCGGCGTCGCGTTCCACGACGGTGACCCGGCGCCCGGCACCGAGCAGATGCAGGGTCGCGGACAGTCCGGACAGCCCGGCCCCTACGACGACGATGTGGTCGCTCGGTCCACACAGCCTCCTCATGCGCGGTCCTCTCGCCGGGTGAGGAGAACGTCGGGGCGGTGTGCGTACTGATCGGCGGAACAGGCGGTGCTCGTACGGATGAGGGCGGCCAGCCTTTCCGCGGCAGGCCCTGCGAACCGCTCATGGTGCAGGGTGTGCAGGGCGGAGCCGACCAGGCGCTCGATGCGCTGCTGGACGGCAGCGTGGGCTCCGAGGTCGGTGAGCAGGACGCGTACGTCCTCGAGGTCGTCGGCCGTCAGCGCGGCGTTGCCAAGGCTGGCCCGCAGCCGCCGTTCGGACGATGTCCGTCCTTCGGCGCGAGCCCGCTGCAGAGCCACCGCCATCAGGTAGGTGCACTTGCCCTCTCTGACGTCCTCACCCGCCGGTTTGCCGGTGCCGGCAGGGCTGCCGAAGATGCCGAGGAGGTCATCGCGCAGTTGGAAGGCCAGACCTGTCTGCCTGCCGACCTGCCGCAGGCGGCCGATGGTGTCCGGATCGGCACCGGCCAGGACCGCTCCCAGATGCAGAGGTCGTTCGACGGTGTACAGGCCGCTCTTGAGGTACGCCACGTGCAGGGCCGCCTCAGGTGAGTCGGCGCCTGTTCCCTGGCCGTAGAGGTCCAGGTACTGACCGGCCACCATCTCGGTGCGCATGGACCGCCACGGCTCACGCACCCGGTGGCGAACCCGGGCCCCGAAGTCGGCGGCCTCCCACAGGTCGTCGGCCCAGACGAGGGCAAGATCACCCGCAAGGATGGCCGCGGATGCGCCGAACGCCTGGGCTTCGCCTCGCATCTTCTCCTCGCGGTGTCGCTGGGCGAAGGCGACATGAGCGGAAGCGGCCCCCCGCCTCAGGGGGGAGGCATCCATGAGGTCGTCGTGGACAATCGCGCAGGCTTGCAGGAGTTCCAGTGCGCCGGCCGCCCGCAGTGCCGCCTCGGCCCGCTCGCCCGTCGCCGGTCCGCCACCGGCCCGCCAGCCCCACCACAGGAAGGCCGGCCGGATGCGCTTCCCGCCGCGGAAGACGAGATCGGTCACGACCGCCGCGACATCGGCGGCGAACCGATCGCTGGCGAGGGCGGCTTCCCGACAACGCCGATCGAGATAGTGGGCCAGCACGCTCTCCACAGCCAACGCCGTATCGCTGTCGGGATCGAGGCCGTCGGGCCCGGGGCCGAGAGGCGGTGCGAGCTTGCTGTACCCGCCGTCGGACAGCTCATGGTCCAGTCCGTCCGCGCTGCCCTCGCCTGCCGCGGGAGGCACAGGCGGTGGCTCGTTGAGGCCGGCGGCCGGAGTATCGACATGTGCCGCCGTTACCGTGCCGACTGGCTGGCGCCGCATCACCACTCCTCTCAGCGGTCATCCGGGAGTTCCTGACCATCCCGCTTCCTTGCATACTTCACTACGGAGAGTGATCGTCCTGTGTCCTGATGCCGGGTCTCCGACCAGTTCTCGGCCCGAGGCATTCCGAGGTGCCCTGGAGGCCCCCGGCTGAAACCTGTACAGAATCGGTACAACACGGGTTTCTGTTGCTTGCCGGTCGGCGCCGTTCGGCACGACCATGGCGGCATGCCAGCCGACACTCCGCGCCGCCGCCTTTCGGAGCCGGCTGCGAATGACCAGAGCCTGCTGCCGGTCGGCGTTGTGGCGCGGCATCTGGAGACCAGCACGGCGAGGCTGAGGGCCTGGGAGCGCCGTTACGGGCTGGGGCCTTCAGCGCGTACCGCCGGCGGGCACCGCCGGTACTCGATGCAGGATCTCGAGCGGTTGCGGCAGATGTGCACTCTGGTGCGTGGGGGTGTACCGGCGGCTCAGGCAGCACAGGTGGTTCAAAATGCCCCGAACGGCCCGGCGGTGGGAGCGCCGCGAGCTTTCCGGGAGCCGGTCACCGCGGCGGAACTGACGCAGGCCATGCACGCGCTGGACACGGCAGCGGTGACCCGCATGGTCTCCGCGGCCCTTTCCGATCGCGGCGCGGTGCCCGCCTGGACGCACATCTTCGAACCGGTGCTGACCTCCATGGGCACGCACTGGGAGAGGACCGGCTGCGGCGTCGAGGCGGAGCACGTGACGAGCGGCCTCATGGAAGCCGGTCTCCGCAGCCATGCCGATGGGTGTGCCGGCCGCCGGAGTCCGAGGGCGCCGATCCTGCTGGCTGCCACTCCCGGCGAGCGGCACGTACTGCCGCTGGCTGCCCTGGCAGCGGCCCTGGCCGAGTGCGGACAGACCAGCGTACTCAGCAGCGATCTCCCCGCGCGGGCGCTCCGGGATGCGATCACACGGATCCGGCCCGCTGCGGTGGTTCTCTGGGCCCGTACCACCGGCTTCGCCGACCCACAATGCCTAT
>DOWQ01000236.1 GCA_003519485.1 Streptomyces sp.
GCCCAAGCCGGCGCCGAGGCCGCGCTCGAGGGCGCGCTCCCCCAGTCCGGGCCGGACGGACCGCCGGCAGGTGCCGGGACGCCGACGTCGGAGGGTGCCCCTCCTGAGGCCGCTCCACCCGAGGGGCCTGAGGGCGCGGGAGCACCGACGGGGTCACCGGCGGGNNCAACGAGTCGTCGTGGCCTGGGCGCCGCCGCCGGTCGGCATCGTCCCGGTGTCGTGGGGCACACCCTCGACCCGGGCGTCGACACCGAGCGAGTCGATGAGCGCCTGCCGCACGACCTCGGCATGCGAGCCGTTGCGGAAGGCGTTGGCCAGACCGACCGTCGCGATCCCGAGCACGAGCCGCTGCCCGTCGTAGCTGAGCACCTGCGCGTGCTCGGACAGGAAGGTCCAGGTCGCCCGGCGCATCTGGTAGATCCGTCCGAGGACGTCGGGCCAGCTACGACGCAGCGCCTCGACGTCGATGCCACCCGTCGACGGTGCCGCTACCGCGGGCTCGGCGGTCGGTCCCGCCGTGGGCTCGGGCTCCGGGGCAGGGGCCGCCTCGCGCTCCGGCGCCGGCGGCGCCGGCGCAGCTTGAACGGGTGTCGGCTGCACGAGCGCCGGCGGCTGCACAGGTGGCTGCTGCACGGGTGCCGCCACCTGGGGGGCGGGACGGGGATCCCCTTCGGCCGTGGGCACACCCCCGACCTCGAGACGACGCTCGATCCGGTCCAGGCGCGCGGCATAGCCGGACTCGCCCGCCGCGGCGGGCAGGAGGACGCGGGCGGCGATGATCTCGAGCTGGACGCGGGGCGAGGTCGCACCCGTCATCTCGGTCAGGCCGGCGTTGACGATGTCGGCGGCGCGGGACAGCGACGCGGGCCCGAAGACGCTGGCCTGCTGCAGCATCCGGTCGATCTGGTCCGCGGGCAGACCGCGCAGGATCGCGCCGGCCCCGTCGGGGGCCGCCGAGACGACGATGAGGTCACGGAAGCGCTCGAGGAGGTCCTCGACGAAGCGCCGCGGGTCCAGGCCGGTCTCGATGACCGAGTCGATGACCTTGAAGACGCCCGCGGCGTCACCGGCGCCGAAGGAGGTGACCGCGGAGTCGAGCAGCTCGGCGTCGGTGAACCCGAGGAGCGCGGCGGCGCGCTCGTAGGTCAGGCCCTGCTCGTCGCTGCCGGCCATGAGCTGGTCGAGCACGGACAGCGAGTCGCGGACCGAGCCGCCGCCCGCGCGCACGACGAAGGACAGCACCCCCGGCGCGACCTGGACACCCTCGGCATCGCACAGCTGCTGCAGGTAGTCCGTCAGGCGGGCCGGCGGGACGAGCCGGAAGGGGTAGTGGTGGGTGCGGGAGCGGATCGTGCCGATGACCTTCTCGGGCTCGGTGGTCGCGAAAATGAACTTCAGATGCTCCGGCGGTTCCTCGACGACCTTCAGCAGGGCATTGAAGCCCTGCGGGCTGACCATGTGCGCCTCGTCGATGATGTAGATCTTGTAGCGACTGGAGGCGGGGCCGAAGAAGGCCTTCTCGCGGAGGTCGCGGGCGTCGTCCACACCGCCGTGCGAGGCGGCGTCGATCTCGATGACGTCGATCGAGCCGGGGCCGTTCCGCGCGAGGTCGCGGCAGGAGAGGCACTCGCCGCAGGGGTCGGGTGTCGGGCCCTGCTCGCAGTTCAGACAGCGGGCGAGGATGCGGGCGCTGGTCGTCTTGCCGCAGCCGCGCGGACCGCTGAACAGATACGCGTGGTTGACCCGGTTGTTGCGCAGCGCCTGCTGCAGCGGGCTGGTGACATGCTCCTGCCCGATGACCTCGGCGAAGGTCTCGGGGCGGTAGCGGCGGTAGAGCGCGAGGGACGACACGCATACGACGATATCGGCCGCCACCGACAACCCGGGCCGGGACGGCGCACCGGACCCGGAACCGGCCGACGCGCGCGCCTCGCGCGTCACACTCCGTAGCGCGCCCACCCCGGAACGCAGACGCCCCCCACGCACCCGCCAGAGCCCACTTACCCTTGCTGCCTTCCGGCCCTGGGGGAGTTCGGTGAGATAGCGCCACGTGAGGGGCTGCGCACCACCCTAGCCGATCGACGGCGGCGAATCGAACCCGCCCGCCACCCGCCGCGGGACCGCCGCGGACCTGCGGGCTGGGTTCGCCAGCACTGCTTCGCGTCTTGTACTGTTTGCCGCGGAGGATTCGCCTAGTGGCCTAGGGCGCACGCTTGGAAAGCGTGTTGGGGGCAACCCCTCACGAGTTCGAATCTCGTATCCTCCGCCGTGCCTCACCGGGCACAACGTCGAAGGGCCCCACCGTCCGCGGTGGGGCCCTTCGGCGTTGTGTGCGTCTCACCTACAGCGCCGACGAGACTTCTCGATGTGGTCAGGCACGCGCTCTCCTCGATGCCCTGAGCCGCTTCCACCGACCGCTGCGCGATGTCGGGAGGATGCCCCGACGGCGCCTTCTACCATCCAAGGCTCCTGGATAAATCAGAGAGATATACTTGCCGTACGAGTTGATATCACCGGAGATGCCTGATGAGTCGCACAGTGATCGACCTCGACGACGAACTGCTGGCCGACGTGGCTCAGGCGCTCGGGACCGGCACCAAGAAGGAGACGGTCAACACTGCTCTGCGCGAGGTACTCGAGAGCCGCCGTCGAGCCCTCGCTCTCACTCGGCTGCGGGGTGCAGCGGGCGAGGGAGGCTTCGACCTGGGTCTCTTCGAGGACAAGAGGGACTACCGGCGGTGAGCGCGGCACAGTTCCTGATCGACACCAGCGCACTCGCCCGATTCCTCCGCGCCGACGCGGAACAGTTCGGCTGGGATCAGGCCGCCACGGCAGGGCTCATCGCGACCTTCCCCATCACCGAGCTGGAGTTCTTCTACGGCGTCCGCTCCGCCGCGGACCGCGCGCGCGGCCTCGAGGACATGCGGCTTCTCTTCGGCTGGGTGCCCGTCGATGACCGTGCGTACGACCGCGCCTGGGAGGTTCAAGAGCTGCTGACCCAGCGCGGTCAGCACCACAGTGCGGGAGCTGTGGACCTCGTCGTTGCCGCCACCGCGGAACTCCGGGGACTGACTCTCCTGCACCGCGACCACGACTTCGAATGCATCGCAGCCATCACCGGCCAAGCCATGCAATGGTACGGCCCTGAGGTGGGTAAATGAACGCGCGCCCGGTCTCAGTTCTGGTCCCATTCGCAGGCGTACACCACAATTCAGCGGCCTTTACCGGCTCTTGGGCCGCTGACGGTTCCTGACACACGCAAAAGCCGCTGCTGGTATCACGGTCAGGTGGCGGCTTCGGAGAGGAGGCGCTGCACCTCCTCGATGCCGTACGGCTTCACCTCCTCTTCCTCAGCCCCGAGAGGGGTGGTGGCACACCCGGCCGGTGAGATCAGTGGATGTGCGAACCGCCGTTGACGTCGTACGTGGCGCCGGTGATGTAACCGGATTCCTCACGGCACAGGTAGGTGATCAGGTCGGCGACATCGGTGACTCGCCCGCTGCGGCCAACAGGGACACCGGCGATGAGTGCCGCCTTGCGTTCGCCTTCAAGGGCGCCACCAGTGATGTCGGTGTCGATGAGGCCGGGAGCGACGCTGTTCACAGTGACCCCCTGTGCCCCGATCTCGCGGGCCAGTGCACGGGCGAACCCGAGCTGGGCGGCCTTGGCGGCGGAGTAGGCGACTCCGCCGAAGACACCGCCGCCACGTTCGGCGGACACCGAGGACAGAAACACGATGCGGCCGAAGCCGCGTTCAGCCATACCCGGGGCGATCCGGCGGGTGATGTTGAAGGCGCCGCGGACGTTGACGTCGAAGACGCGGTCCCATTCAGCGCCGTCGACGTCCAGGAACCTCGTGGGCGAGGTGATGCCGGCGTTGTTGACCAGCGCGCCGATCGGGGACGCGTCGGCCGTGAGGGTGTCTACGACCATGGCGACGGCGGTCTCGTCGGTTACATCGCACGCCAAGCCCACTGCACGCACATGATGCCGGTGGGTGATCTCGTCCGCAGTGTCCTTGGCAGCGGCCTCGTCGAGGTCGAGTACGGCGATGTTCCAGCCGCCGGCGGCGAGAGCATGGGCCGTGGCGCGGCCGATGCCGCGCCGCGAGGCAGAGCCGGTGACAACAGCCGTCATTTCGGTGACGCTCATGGTGTATCTCCTCGGAGTGTGGTTCAGAGTTCGGCCTTGACGCGCGCGCGGAGCGCGTCCGTCGACAGGCCGTAGCGGTCGTGGAGCGTGGGCAGGGCTCCGGCGGCGAGGAACTCGTCGGGCAGCGAGACGGGGACGATCCGGGCACTGACACCGCCGTAGGCGACGGTGGCGGCGACGGCCTCGGACAGTCCGCCGATCACAGTGTGGTTCTCGCACGTGACCACGAGCCGGTCGCCACGCACCTGCCGCAGAATGGTGTCGGTGTCCAGCGGCTTGACGGTGGGCACGTGCAGGACGGCGGCGTCGACGTGGTCGGCCTCCAGCCGCTCCGCGGCCTGCAGAGCGCGCATGGTCATCAGCCCGGTGGAGATGAAGAGGACATCACGGCCCCCGCGTAGTTCGGCGGCCTTGCCCAGCTCGAAGCGGTAGTCGTACTCATCGAGCACGGTGGGCACCTTGCCCCGGAGCAGCCGCATGTAGGTGGGCCCGCGGTGGGCCGCGAGCGCGGGCACGGCTTGTTCGATGTCGACTGAGTCGCAGGGATCGACGATGGTCAGGTTCGGGCAGGCACGCAGGATCGCGAGGTCCTCGGTGGCCTGGTGGCTCGGCCCGTAACCGGTGGTCAGCCCTGGCAACGCGCCGACGACGTTGACGTTCAGGCCGGGTTCAGCGATGTCGAGGCACAGGAAGTCGTAGGCGCGGCGAGTGGCGAACACCGAGTACGTCGACGCGAACGGGACGAACCCGACCTCGGCGAGCCCGGCCGCGGCTCCGAGCATGACCTGCTCGGCCATGCCCATCTGATGGAAGCGGTCCGGGTGCGCGTCGCGGAAGACATGCATGTCGGTGTACTTCGCCAGGTCGGCCGAGAGCCCGACGATTTCCGGACGCTCCTCGGCGAGCCGGTTGAGCGCGTGCCCGAACGGCGCCGGGGCGGTGCGCTGCCCCGGGTCGGCGAACGAGGCGATCATCGCCGATGTCGTGAGGCGCTTGCGGGGGGCTTCCTGTACGGGGCTCACTGCTGGTCTCCTTCGAGGTGATCAAGGGCGGCCTGCCACTCGTGCTCTGCGACAGGCATGAAGTGCGCTTTTTCCCGGGTCTCCAGGAACGGCACGCCCCGACCGGTGCGTGTGTCGCAGATGAGCACCGACGGGCCGCCGGTGTGGTCCCGGATGCTGTCGAGCCCGGCGAGCAGGGCGGGGATGTCGTTACCGTCGACGCGGACGGCGTTCCAGCCGAACGCCTGCCACTTCTCCGTGACCGGCTCGGTGCGCAGCACACCGGCTGTGGGGCCATCGGCCTGCAGGCCGTTGATGTCGACGATCGCGGTGACGTTGTTCAATCCGTGGTGGGCGCAGGCCATCGCGGCCTCCCAGGTCGAGCCTTCGTCGAGCTCGCCGTCGGACAGCAGGTTGAACACGCGGGCCGGGCTGCCGAGTTTCCGCAGCCCGATACCCATCCCGCAGGCCACGCCAAGTCCGTGACCGAGTGAGCCGCCGGAGATTTCCATGCCCGGCGTGTAGGAGGCCATTCCGGACATCGGCAGCCGGGAGTCGTCGGAGCCGTAGGTCTCGATCTCCTCGACGGGGATCGTCCCGGTCTCGGCGAGCGCGGCGTAGAGCGCGATCGCGTAGTGGCCGATGGAGAGCAGGAACCGGTCCCGTCCCTCCCATTCCGGGTCCTCGGGACGCAGCCGCAGTTCGCCGTCCTGGCGGGCATAAAACACGGCCAGGACATCGGCCACACCCAGGGCCTGGCCGATGTAACCCTGGCCCTGGACCTGTCCCATGGTCAGCGCATGGCGCCGGATCCGGGTTGCGGCAGCCCGCAACCGGGTGATCCGCGCTTCACGCTCACCGGCTGAGGCCAGCGGCTGGTCCGTTGTCACCGAGGTCATCGGTTCCTCCTCTTGGCTGGACTGGCAGTTGAAGGTCACGTGGCGGGTGTCAGACACCGCTTGTCAGGTGTGAGCGGCGCGCGGCGACGTCGTCCGGTACCGCGGCGAGGGCCTGCTCGATGGCGGCGACCCGGTCGCGCTCGGCGCGGCCCCAGGTCTCGGGGGTCAGCGCCGTGGCGATCAGCCCGAGGAGGCCGTAGGCGCTGAGCAGCAAGGCTGGACCGAGCCAGCCCGTGAGGGAGAACAGTGCGGTCGCGACCAGTGGGGTGAATCCTGAGACGACGGCCGAGAGCTGGTAGGCCAGCGACGCCCCACTTGTGCGGGTCCGGGCATTGAACAGTTCGGAGAACCAGGCGCCCTGAACCCCGGCCAGGCTGTTCTGGCACACCGTGTAGCTCAGGATGAAGGCGAACACGACGGCCGTCGCACTGCCGGTGTTGAGAAGCAGGAACAGCGGCACACCCCAGGCCAGGGTGATCGCGCTGCCGAACAGGTAGACCGGTCGGCGGCCGATCCGGTCGGTCAGCGCACCGCACAGCGTGGTGGCGGCGATGCCGAGGCCGGCGGCGAGCATCAGCGCCAGCAACGTCACTGACCGGCCGGCGAGTTCCTCACTGGCCAGGTAGGACAGGACGAAGGTGACAGAGAGGGCGTAGCCGGCGGTCTCCGCGATCCGAAGGCAGAAGGCCCGCAGCACGTTGCGCCAGTCCGTACGCAGCACTTCCAGCAGAGGGTTGCGTGCCACTTCCCCCTCTGACTTGAGTGCCTCGAACTCGGGGGACTCCTCGATCTTGAGCCGTATGACGATGCCGACGACGATCAGCACGGCACTGCAGAGGAACGGCACACGCCACGCCCACTGGTCCCCCAGCGGCACACTGAGCAGAAACGCCGTGTTGGCGAGCAGCAGCCCGACCGGAAAACCGGCCTGGGTGATCCCGGTGTAGAGCCCGCGCTTGCGCCAGGGGGCGTGCTCGAAGGTCATCAGGATCGCGCCGCCCCACTCGGCGCCGAACGCCAGCCCCTGCACCACGCGGACCAGGACGAGCAATATTCCGGCCCATGCCCCGACCTGCTGGTATGTCGGGAGCACTCCGATGAGGACCGTGGAGATCCCCATCACCAGCAGCGAGCCCACCAGAACGGGTTTACGGCCGATCCGGTCACCGATGTGGCCGCCGATGATCCCGCCGATCGGCCGGACGGCGAACCCGACGCCCAGCGTGGCGAACGACAGCAGCGTCCCGGAAAGCGGATCGGTGGACGGGAAGAAGGCGTCGTTGAAGTAGAGGGCCGCAGCGGTGCCGAAGCCGATGAAGTCATAGGTCTCGATCGTCGCTCCGATCGATGAGCCGAAAGCGACCCGCCGTCTCGCGTGCGTTCCCTTGACCGCAGCCTGCGGCGAATCGGCTCGATACGACGTGTTCTGTGCGGACATGAGCGATCTCCGTTGATCCATCGAGGGGCTGCCTCACTAGCGCAGGGATACGCTCGGCAGCCGAGAGTTGACTGTTAACACTCGGCAAACATGAGTGACACCATCCATGCCGACAGACCCACTGTCAATGGCCCCCGTCGGAAAGACTTCTCTCCGGCGCCCGAAGGCCGCTGGCGAGGTCAGCGCGTCGGAGCGCCGACGAAGTGATCGGCCGCCGCGGCCATGTGCTCGTCCACGACAGTGATCGCGCGGGGAACATCCCCGGCCTCGATAGCCTCGATGATCGCCACATGGCGGCCGGGCGTCATCATCACCGGGGCCTCCTCCCGGTCACGACTCATGATCGTGACTCGGATCCGGCCCTCCAGGTGACGCCACGACTCCACCAGCATCGTGTTGCCCGACAGTTCGCACAGGCGCACATGGAAACCGAGGTCGGCCTCCACGCGGGCAGCGAAGTCCTCACCGGCGGCGGCCAGTTCGTCGGCCGCTGCCCGCAGCGCCGACACCGCCTTCGCGCGGTCCGGCCGAGCGATGACCTGAGTGACTGCCAGTCCCTCGAGGGCCGCTCGCACCCGGAAAATGCCCCGGATCTCCTCTGCTGACAAGGAGTTCACCCGCAGCATCCCTCGGGTGCCGGCTCGTACCAGGCCCTCCTGCTGCAGGTGGCGCAGTGCCTCGCGTACTGTCCCGCGGCTCACGCCGAGCCGCTCCGCGAGTTCCACCTCACCGAGATGGTCATCTGGCCGATAGTTCCCCGCCGTGATCGCCGTCCGCAAAGCTTGCAGAACGCGCTCCCGCAGCGTACTGCGGTCCATCGTGGGCAACGGCTCAACGGACAAGACATCTCCCTCCGAGATGTCAACATCTTAACTGATGACTGTTAACAAGCTCCCATGCGGCAATTCCCTGCCCGTCCCGTACGCCCGCGGCCCGAAGGAGCTGCGGAGTCAGCCGATTTCCGACCGGGGACGCGAAGACGACGCCGTTGCAACGGTCGGTGGACCTACGCCGCCGCGGCGGAGGGGGTCTCGTTCGACGTTGGCCTGGTCACGGGTGATCGCGAGAGCCGCGGCATCGTCCTCGAGTTCTCCGGTGTGCCGGAAAAGAGCAGTGAGCATGGCGTCCAGTACGGCCTCGGGGTCCGGCGGGAGGGGGCCGGCCAGCGAGGGGACGGGGTCGAAGAAAACGCCGTTCCGGTCACGGGCTTCGATGATGCCGTCGGTGAACATGACGAGGGTGGCGCCGGGCGGCAGTTCGAACCGGTCCACCGGGACATCGGATCCGGCCAGATCGCCCAGGCCCAGCGGCAGTGACGGCTCCTCCGGTTCCAGGCGGGTCACCTTGCCGTCGTGGACCATCAGCGGCGTCGGATGACCCCGGTTCGCCATGCGCAGCACCGAATGGTCGGGCGAGATCTCGGCGACGACGGCGGTGACGAAGTTTTCGTTCGTCGCACCGCCCTGGAGGTTCTTGGCGTCCTGCATCAGCATCTCCAGGCCGCGGACGATGTCGGGCAGGTGCGGCAGGTGAAGGGCAGCCGCATGGAAGGTGCCCAGCAGGGTGTTGACCATGGTGACCGCCTGCATGCCTTTGCCGCGGACGTCGCCGATCACCATACGGACGCCGTAGGGGGTGTCGTGGACCCCGTAGAGGTCGCCGCCGATCGAGGCCTCTTCCTGGGCCGCCTGGTACTTGCCGGCCACGGCCAGCCCTCCGACACGGCCGGGCAGTGCGGGCAGCACCGCGCGCTGCACGGCCTCCGCCACCTGGCGGGACGTTCTCAGCTGTTCCCGCTCGCGTGCGAACGCCCGGTTGAGGAAAGCCGCGATGACAGTCAGGATGCCGGTGCTCAGGAACGGGATGAGCACACCGGTGCCAGTGAGGGACGTCCCGCCTTCGAGCTGGAGCAGGAGCGCCTCCATCAGGATGGCCGCCACACCACTGGCGATCGTCCAGGCCAGAGAGAACACCGGCGCCGCGGCCACGGGCACGGCTGCCAGGAGGGGATAGGTGTTGACCGCCGGCCGGGCGATGTCAATGACGACCGCGGCGAGGAACAGGACGGCAGGCAGCCACCGGGGCCATCCTTTTCTCCTGGATACGCGCTTGTGCTGGTAACGCTCCATCCCTGTGGTCCTCGGATAGTCCGTACCGATACGGGCTCCAGTCTCCGGCAGCTCCTTGCCCGAGGCGACTGCTGAACCTCATTCGGTGGGGTCCGGACTCCTGCCGGCTCCTTGGGGCGGTCTCCGGGCCGCGGCTGGGTCGCCGACGATGACAGCACCGGCCGAGGTGACCGTCGGAGGGCCGCTCCGACCCGGGCCGTTGAAGTCGATCTGCCACACCGGACGGACGAAGCCTGCGCGCCCGGAGTGGTGAGGGGAGCGGCCGGGGCGCGTCACGGCGAGCCGGCCGAGCGTGCGCCTCCCGGCCGGCCCCTTCGCCCACCCCACCGCACCCGCGCCCCGCCTCACACCCTGATGACGACTTTGCCGCCGGCCCGGCCCGTCCTCAGGTGGGAACCACGGCCGCCTGTTCGAACGTGATGTTCGCCGGCTTGGGCACGAATCCCGTCCTCGGAGCCACAGGCGTACGGCGCGAAGGAGCCGTCGCAGGTACCGAACACCTCGTCCCCGGGACGGAACCGGGTCACGTTCTCGCCGACCGCCTCGACGCGGCCCGCCACATCCAGGCCCGGGACGCGGGCCTTCGGCCGGAACAGGCCGAATCCCGCGATGCGCATGAGGTACGGCAGGCCCGTGACGACGTGCCAGACGCCGTGGTCGAGGCCGGCCGCCGCCACGCGTACGAGCACGTCGTCCTTCCCCACCGCGGGCCTGCCGATGTCCCTCAGCTCCAGCTTGTCGGGTGAGCAGTAGGCGTCCCGGACCGCGGCTTTCATCGTCGTCACGCCTCCGTCGGCGTCCTCTGGCATGGCTGGGCCTTCCGGTGAGGACCCGGTTCGGGCCGCGGTGGGACGTGCCGGTCGCGGCATCGGGCGCGGTGGGGACCACTACGGTCCGACGTCCGGGTACTGGAACACCGTGTCGAGCGATACGTCGAACACCCGCGCGATCTGGAACGCCATCTCGAGGGAGGGCGAATAGCGCCCGTGTTCGATGGCCATGACGGTCTGGCGGGTCACCCCGATGCGCTCCGCCAGGTCCGCCCACGTCCTCTCTCCCCGGGCGAACCGGAGCGACCGGATGCGGTTCGTGACTCGGGGTGTCAATCCTTTTTGACATCAACCTCAGCTCCACCGCCGGCCCTGCTCGACCTTGTCGACGACTCTCCGGGCCCCGCCGAACTCCGGACACTCGCCCACGAACCCCTCGGCGTGACATCCGGTACGCGGCCCCATGTACGCCGTCGCCACCGCGGTACCGATCCTGCAAGCGGAAGGGAGAGGCCGGTGCCGAGAAGGGCTCCGCGGCCCCCCGGTGCGTTCCCGGACTTTCCGCGTGAAAATAGGACCGACTTCTGCCGCAGCGTTCCCAGGCGCTCGAACGGTCGCTAGCTTTCGTCTCTATGGCGTCATGTCCGTATCCCGGACATGCGCCACCGCACGTCGAACAGCTTCAGTCCCCCGACCCTGTCGTCTGCCGGAAGGACTCCTCGTGGACGTACGCCACTCGCGCCGCGCGATAGCCGCTCTCGCCGCCTCCGCGCTCGCCGCACCACTGATGCTCGCCTCCGCCTCAACCGCGTCGGCCGAGCCGGACCCCGCCAAGAAGGCGTCGATCCTCGCCAAGAAACTGGTGCAGAAGTCATCCGCCGATGACGCCCACCGACACCTGGAGAGATTCCAGGCGATTGCCGACTCCGTCGGCAATCGTGCCGCCGGGTCGCTCGGCTACGACGCCTCCGCCGCCTATGTGTACAAGCTGCTGAAGAAGGCCGGCTACGACGTCTCGTACGACGAGTTCGAGTTCGTCTACACCGAGACGCTCGCCCAGGAGCTCTCCGTCCTGTCGCCCGAGGCACGGGACATCGAGGTCTCGGCGATGACCTACACGGCGAGCACCCCAGAGGGCGGCATCGAGGCCGCTCTCGCCGCCGTTCCCGTGGACGCGGACGGCACCACCGGCTGCGAGGCCGGTGACTACGCCTCACAGACCTTCACCGGGAAGATCGCGCTCATCAAGCGCGGTGGCTGCACCTTCGCCGCCAAGCAGGCAGCGGCCGCCGACGCGGGCGCCGTCGGGGCGATCATCTACAACAACACCGACGGCGCCCTGGCCGGCACGATCGGCGACCCCGACGCCGGCGTGATCCCGACCGGCGGCATCACCCAGGAGGCCGGTGACGCGCTCGCCGCCGAGGTCGCCAAGGGCGAGGTCAAGGTCTCGTACGAGATCCGGGAGCTCCAGGAGGACCGCACCACCCGCAACGTCATAGCCGAGACCAAGGGCGGTGACGCGGACAACACGGTGATGCTGGGCGCGCACCTCGACTCGGTGGGCGCGGGCGCGGGCATCAACGACAACGGCTCCGGCTCGGCCGGCCTGCTGGAGGTCGCCCTGCAGCTCGCCAAGGCCAACGAGAAGCCGGAGAACAAGGTCCGGTTCGCGTGGTGGTCGGCGGAGGAGCTGGGCCTGCTCGGCTCCGAGGACTACGTCGCCGAACTCGACGAGAAGCAGCGCGAACAGATCCAGCTGTACTTGAACTTCGACATGATCGCATCGCCGAACTACGGCCTGTTCGTATACGACGGTGACGACTCGGACGGCGTGGGCGCGGGCCCGGGCCCGGAGGGCTCGGCGCAGCTCGAGAAGCAGATCAACGACTTCCTCGACAGTCAGGGCACACCGCACGAGGGCACCGACTTCACCGGCCGCTCGGACTACGGGCCGTTCATCGCCGTCGGCATCCCGTCCGGCGGCACCTTCACCGGCGCCGAGGGCATCAAGACCGAGGCGCAGGCGGCGAAGTTCGGCGGCGAGGTCGGGGTCGCGTACGACGCGTGCTACCACGCCGCGTGTGACGACCTGTCGAACATCGACATGACCGCGTTCGACGCCAACATCGACGTGATCGCGAACGCCGTCGGTACGTACGCCCACGACCTGCGCTCGCTCGACGAGCCGGTCGTCAGCGTGCCCACCGAGGGTGACGCGGGCAGCGGCGGCGGACTGCACGACGGCCACGAGCGGGTCACCGAGTAGCACGACCGGCACGCACCCCTCCCAGGGGGACACCGCAGGCGCCGAGCAGCCACGCTCGGCGCCTGCGGCGCGCTCCGGCCGGGTCCGGGCCGGTGCGGTCCACGGCCGCCCGCTGCGACGCACGCCGATTCTGCTATCGGAAGATTTGCCTTCTTTATGCTCTCGCGCCATGGCTGCGCCCGGAGCGTCCGGACCGGTAGGCTTTCCGTGTGATCTTCAAGCGCATCGGAAACGGGCGGCCGTACCCCGACCACGGCCGGGAGAGCACCCGCCAGTGGGCGGATGTCGCGCCACGCCCGGTACGTCTCGACCAACTCGTGACCACCAAGGGTCAGCTCGACCTCGAGACGCTGCTCGCCGAGGACTCGACCTTCTACGGTGACCTCTTCGCCCACGTCGTGAAGTGGCAGGGCGACCTCTATCTGGAGGACGGGCTGCACCGCGCGGTGCGGGCCGCGCTCCAGCAGCGCCAGGTGCTGCACGCACGCGTGCTCGAACTCGGCTGACCCGCGCAGTCCGGTTGCCTCTTTCGAGTTGGCCTGCGCGCCACGCGTTGATCGTTTAGTAGGCAGATATGACCGCCCGGACTACGCTGCGTCCATGAGCATGCTCACACCTCCCGGCATGGGCGGAAAGTACCGCATCACGGGCAACCGTTACCCGCGGATGCGCAGGCCGCGGCGCCGCCGCCGGATCGCCCTCGCGGCGGCCGGCTCGGCCCTGGCCCTTTCCCTCGTGGGGTGGGGGACGCTGCAGATCGTCGACATCTTCTCGGGTGGCGGCGATACGGCCGAGGCAGCGGGCGGTGCGAAAGGCTGTTCGGTGAAGCAGGCCGCGAGCCCGTCGGCCGAGGCGCGGCCGGAGGCCCTGCCGAAGCCGGCCGAGATCACCGTGAACGTCTACAACGCGACGACGCGCAGCGGGCTGGCCAAGAAGACGGCGGACGCTCTGAAGAAGCGCGGCTTCAGGATCGGAAAAGTCGACAACGCGACGGCCGAGTACGACAAGAAGGTGAAGGCCCCCGGCCTCCTGGTGGGAGCGCCGAAGGCTGCCGACGGAGCGTTCGAGGTGCTCGGCGCCCGGCTCGCCGGGGCGAAGACCGAATTCGACAAGCGTACGAACAGCGGCGTCGACCTGATCATCGGCAACGCCTTCAAGAAGCTGACCCCGGAGCAGGACGCCCTGCGAGCCGTGGCGGCCCTGGCCTCTCCCGCCCCGGAGCCCACCGCGCCGCAGGACTGCTGAGCCGCGGAGCTGCTGGGCTGGAGAGCTGCTGGGCCGCTGACCCGCAGAGCCGGACGGCAGCGGTGCCGTACGCGCGGAGCCCGCCGCCCCAGGTACCAGGGGTGGCGGGCTCCGCGCGGTGCTACGAGCCGGGCCGGCGGGTCAGGAGGCGGTGCCGTACATACGGTCGCCCGCGTCGCCGAGCCCGGGCACGATGTAGCCGACCTCGTTCAGCCGCTCGTCGACGGAGGCCGTCACGACGGTGACCGGCGCGCCGTCCAGCTCGCGCTCCATGATCTCCACGCCCTCGGGCGCGGCCAGCAGGCAGATCGCGGTGACGTCGTCCGCGCCGCGGGCGATCAGCTCGTTGATCGCCGCGAGCAGGGTGCCGCCGGTCGCCAGCATCGGGTCCAGGACGTACACCTGGCGTCCGGAGAGGTCGTCCGGCATCCGACTGGCGTAAGTGGACGCCTGCAATGTCTCCTCGTTGCGGACCATGCCGAGGAAGCCGACCTCGGCGGTCGGCAGCAGCCGCACCATGCCCTCCAGCATCCCCAGGCCGGCCCGGAGGATCGGCACCACCAGGGGCCGGGGGTGGGAGAGACGCACGCCGGTCGTCGCCGTCACCGGGGTCTCGAGGTCGACCTGTTCGGTGCGTACGTCGCGGGTGGCTTCGTACGCGAGGAGGGTCACCAGCTCGTCTGAGAGCCGCCGGAAGGTCGGGGAGTCGGTGCGCTTGTCGCGCAGTGTGGTGAGTTTGTGCGCCACCAGCGGGTGGTCGACGACGTGGATCCGCATGGGGTCGACAGTAACCGAGGCCCCGGCCCGGCCGCGCCGGGCGGGCGGTCACGCGATCCGATGATCGGTTCGCATCAACACGTGTGTTCGGGGGAAAGTGGGAGGAACGTATCTCCCGGACCGTGGGGCCGGGGGCCAGCGCTGCCGGCCGGCGGCGGAGCCAGGATTGGGTGGTGTCGCCCGTGTCGGACCCGGACGAGGACAGTGGCGAGCCCCCGACTGCGTCCCCCGAGGAGATCGCCGCGGACCGCCGCCGCCGGCGCGCCCAGTTCCTCCGTGAGCTGCACGAGGCCAAGGAACTGCGCGAACGGGTGCAACCGCGCCGGGCCCGCGCGGCCCGGATGCGCTACCAGATGCGGATGCGCACCTTCCGCTGGTAGTCGCCCCCCGTACGGGCAGAACCGGCACCCCGCCCGTACGGCTGCGGACGAGTCCGGACACGACCGGTCAGGTCGCTCGCAGGAACTGGTGCACGACGCACAGCCGAAGACCTCTCACAACGGCGCTGTTTCTGCCACGATTCCGGGAGGACGGGACCACGGTGGCAACCGCGGCCCCGGCCGGGCCCCGGCACACGCCTATGACAGTGGGAGAGTCACGGTGTACTTCGCCGCACTGCTCGCGCGCACCGAAGACGGGTGGGAAGCGAGCGACACAGAGCTCGACGATGTGGAGTCCCTGGCCGATCTGACGGATCTGGCCCACAGGGCATCGACCAACGACGACACAGTGATCGCCTTCATCGAGCAGGAGGACGCGTGGTTCGGCGTCATCCGGGTGGACGGCGAGGAGGACCCGCGCATCTACGTCTCGGACGCCGCGGCCGCCGCCCGCAGCTCGTACGGCGAGATGCTGCTCACCGACGAACTGCTCGGCCGGGACCCGGACGATCTGGACGTCCTCGACGACCTGGTCGACCTCGACGGTACGGAGGACGGCGAGCCCGGCGCGGAGGAAGAGGAGGAAGAGGATGCGGGCGACGACCCGGTCGCCGCCGACGCCGTACCGCCCGGCCCGCTCGGGGACGCCCGGATCCTGGACGACCTGGGGATGCCCGAGCGGCAGCTGCTGAGCCTGGACACCGACGCACTCGGCTCGATCGCCGACACTCTGGGCTGTGTGGACGTCCTGGAGGCGGTCCGCTAGCCCGGCGGGGCAGGCCGGCGGGGCCCGCCTCCCGGCCACGCCCCGCCGCTGCCGGACACTGTCCCCATGGACGTCCCCTCTCCTCCGCCACCCGGTTCACCCGGACAGTCCGGGCCCTTCGGGGCCCCGTACCGCTCCGGCGTACCCGGGAGCGGCGGAAGCGGCGAGAGCGCCGGGAGCGCCGGAACGGCCGCCGCCCCCGGCAGCAGTGGGAGCGGCGCGGCGCACGATCCCGTACGCGCCCCCTGGTACGCGCCGATGCGCCTGGCGCTGGCAGAGGCCGTACGGGCGCCGGAGACGGGCGACGTACCGGTCGGTGCCGTCGTCCTCGGCCCCGACGGCACCCCGCTCGGCCGCGGCCGGAACGAGCGGGAGGCCGCCGGCGACCCGACGGCGCACGCCGAGGTCCTCGCGCTCCGGGAGGCGGCGCGCGCCCTCGGCGAGTGGCGGCTGACCGGCTGCACGCTCGTGGTGACCCTGGAGCCGTGCACGATGTGCGCGGGCGCGAGCGTGCTGTCCCGCGTCGACCGGATCGTCTACGGGGCCACCGACCCGAAGGCGGGCGCGGCGGGCTCGCTCTGGGACGTCGTACGCGACCGGCGGCTCAACCACCGCCCCGAGGTGATCCACGGAGTGCTCGCCGAGGAGTGCGCCGCAGAGCTCACCCGCTTCTTCCGCGGCTCCCGCGACTGAGCGGGTCGAGGCGGCCTCTGACGGGCGCTGCCGGAACCGATTTCTGACCACGGGCAGGCATCCGCTAGGCTTCATCTCGGTAGCGTGTCCGAGCGGCCGAAGGAGCTCGCCTCGAAAGCGAGTGAGGGGGCAACTCCTCCGTGGGTTCAAATCCCACCGCTACCGCAGGCAACACCCCTCTCGTCTCCAGAAATGGAGGGGAGAGGGGTGTTTCGCGTGTGGGGTCCGGGCGCGACGCCGGCCGGGCCCCGCACAGTTTCTTCGCACGGCGTTCTCGTACAACGGTGCGAACATATGGGACCTTGGCCACCGGTCCGTTGATCCGGAAGATCGGATGAACGTACCCTCGGGAAGCCCGTCCGCGGTGCACGTGCGGTTAGACTCACGCGACTGCTCAGGGGGCAGGCCGCGCAGGCACAGGAGCAGGGGAGAGGCAGTTCGGCATGGCGCAAGCGAAGAAGATAGCGATGTATGTGGTCATCGTCTTCGTGCTGTACACGATCATCACCTCTCCGACCCGGGCCGGAGAGCTCGTGCAGATAGGGTTCGAGGGCATTTCGAGCGCCGCGCAGGGCGTCGGCGAGTTCATGTCCCAGCTGGTCAACTGAACCGGCCGGACCCCGTCCCGCGAGGAGCCGCCCCCGTGATCCGCCATCTGGTCCTCTTCAAGCTGAACGAGGGCGTCGGACGTGACGACCCCCGGGTCGTGGCCGGCGCCGAGGCGTTCGAGGCACTCGGCGGGGCCATCCCCGAGCTGGAGTTCTGGGAGTGCGCCTGGAACATCACCGACCGGCCGATCGCCTACGACTTCGCGATCAATTCCGCCGTCGCCGACGCCGGCGCGCTGGGCCGCTATCTGGAGCACCCGGCGCACCAGGCGGGCGTCGCGCTGTGGCGCGAGTTCGCCACCTGGGTGATGGCCGACTACGAGTTCTGACCCCCGCGCCGTCCACGGCCCCTCGCCCGCACCGGGCGAGGGGCCGTCGGCGTTTCCGGACAGGACCGCGGCAGGACCGGCAGTACGGGCGGCGCCCCGCCGGGCCGGTCCCGGGAGGCGGGCGTCCAACTTGCCACGGACACGGAGATATCGGGTGCTTGCACACAGTGCACATGTCTTGTGATGCTATGACCGCTTTTGCCAAATGATTGACTCTGCGAAGGGGTGGCATGACCGCTTCGGCCCGCACCGTGCCCACAACCCCCTTTCAGAACGATGCCGGCCGCTCCCGGGAGAGCCGCGGCGCCGACACCCGCGCCCTTACCCAGGTCCTCTTCCAGAAGCTCTCCCGCCTGGAGTCCGGCACCGCCGAGCACACCCGCGTACGAGCCGCGCTGATCGAGGCGAACCTGCCGCTGGTGCGCTACGCGGCCGCCCGCTTCCGTAGTCGCAACGAGCCGATGGAGGACGTCGTCCAGGTCGGCACGATCGGGCTGATCAACGCGATCGACCGGTTCGACCCGGGCCGCGGCGTGCAGTTCCCCACCTTCGCGATGCCGACCGTCATCGGCGAGATCAAGCGCTACTTCCGGGACAACGTCCGCACCGTCCACGTACCGCGCCGGCTGCACGAGCTGTGGGTGCAGGTGAACGGCGCCACCGAGGACCTGACGGTGCTGCACGGCCGCTCGCCCACCACCTCCGAGATCGCGGAGCGGCTCCGGATCCCCGAGGAGGACGTGCTCGCCTGCATCGAGGCCGGGCGGTCCTACCACGCGACCTCGCTGGAGGCGGCGCAGGAGGGGGACGGGCTGCCGGGCCTGGTCGACCGGCTCGGCTACGAGGATCCGGCGCTGGCCGGCGTGGAGCACCGCGACCTCGTACGGCATCTGCTCGTCCAACTGCCGGAGCGCGAGCAGCGCATCCTGATGCTGCGCTACTACAACAATCTGACGCAGTCTCAGATCAGCGTGGAGCTCGGCGTCTCGCAGATGCACGTCTCCCGGTTGCTGTCCCGGAGCTTCGCCCGGCTGCGGTCCGCAAACCGGATCGAGACGTAACCGGTCCGAGTGAAATCTTCCTCTACGGATAAATCGACAAGGCACTACAGAGTGTTGCCGACATGTGACATTCTGCAGAAACTGCGTTTGCCGCGGCGCCGCTTCCGGTATTCAGGTGGAGGCTGCACTCCTCGGACGAGGAGGTTGCTGCGACCCGTCCGCGACCTCAAGGGGGTGGCATGTCCGTAGAAATGGGCAGCTCGAAGGTGCTCACCGACGAAGTGCGACCCGTCGGCGCACCGCACGTTGACGCACCGCATGTTCTCGACGCCGGCGCCGCCATCGACACCCGCACCCTCTCCCGCTCCCTCTTCCTGCGGCTCGCCGTGCTCGACAAGGAAAGCCCGGAGCGCACCTACGTCCGCGACACCCTCATCGAGCTGAACCTCCCGCTGGTGCGCTACGCCGCGGCCCGCTTTCGCAGCCGCAACGAGCCGATGGAGGACATCGTCCAGGTCGGCACCATCGGCCTGATCAAGGCGATCGACAGGTTCGACTGCGAGCGGGGGGTCGAGTTCCCGACCTTCGCGATGCCGACCGTCGTGGGCGAGATCAAGCGCTTCTTCCGCGACACCAGCTGGTCGGTGCGCGTCCCCCGGCGGCTCCAGGAGCTGCGGCTCGCGCTCACGAAGGCCAGCGACGAGCTCGCACAGCAGCTCGACCGCTCCCCGACCGTGCCGGAGCTCGCGGTCTGCCTCGGCGTCTCCGAGGAGGACGTGGTCGACGGCCTGGCCGTGGGCAACGCCTACACCGCGAGCTCGCTGGACTCCCCCTCCGCCGAGGAGGACGGCACCGAGGGCTCCCTCGCCGACCGGCTGGGCTACGAGGACGCCGCGCTGGAGGGGGTGGAGTACCGCGAGTCGCTCAAGCCGCTGCTGGCCAAACTCCCGCCCCGCGAGCGGCAGATCATCATGCTCCGCTTCTTCGCCAACATGACGCAGTCCCAGATCGGCGAGCAGGTCGGCATCTCCCAGATGCAC
>DOWQ01000003.1 GCA_003519485.1 Streptomyces sp.
TCCTCGTTGACCTCGGGGTCGTCGGCCGCGAGGCGGCGCATGACCTTGCCGCGCCGGTGGTCCGTACGCGTCGCGCAGCCGCCCGCGCAGTGCTCGCACACGCTGGGCGTGGACACCAGGTCGAAGGGGCGGGAGCGGAAGCGGTAGGCGGCNNGGTGAGCGCGCCCACCGGGCAGATCTGGATGGTGTTGCCCGAGAAGTACGACTCGAAGGGCTGGCCCTCCGCGATGCCGACCTGCTGGAGCGCTCCCCGCTCGAGCAGCTCGATCATCGGGTCGCCCGCGACCTGGTTGGAGAAGCGGGTGCAGCGGGCGCACAGCACGCAGCGCTCGCGGTCCAGCAGGACCTGCGTCGACATCGGTACGGGCTTCGCGAAGGTCCGCTTCTGCCCCTCGAACCGGGTGTCGGCCTGGCCCGCGCTCATGGCCTGGTTCTGGAGCGGGCACTCGCCGCCCTTGTCGCAGACCGGGCAGTCCAGCGGGTGGTTGATGAGCAGGAATTCCATCATGCCGCGCTGGGACTTCTCGGCGACGGGCGAGGTCAGCTGGGTCTTCACGACCATGCCGTCGGTGCACGTGATCGTGCAGGACGCCATCGGCTTGCGCTGGCCCTCGACCTCGACGATGCACTGCCGGCAGGCGCCCACCGGGTCGAGCAGCGGATGGTCGCAGAACCGCGGGATCTCGATGCCCAGCATCTCGGCGGCGCGGATGACGAGGGTGCCCTTGGGCACGCTCAACCCGATGCCGTCGATGGTCAGCGACACGAGGTCCTCGGGCGGGACCGCCGGCTCGCCGCCTCCGGAGGGGCGCCCCGCGGCGGAGCCGCTATTGGACTGCTGTGTCACAGTCATGCGTTCACCTCCAGGTGAGAGGTCTTGGGGCCGTCGGCCCAGAGAGTGGACCTGGCCGGGTCGAACGGGCAGCCGCGGCCTGTGATGTGCTGCTCGTACTCCTCGCGGAAGTACTTGAGCGAGGAGAAGATCGGGCTGGCGGCGCCGTCGCCGAGCGCGCAGAACGACTTGCCGTTGATGTTGTCGGCGATGTCGTTCAGCTTGTCGAGATCGGACATCCGGCCCTTGCCGGCCTCGATGTCGCGCAGCAGCTGGACGAGCCAGTACGTGCCCTCCCGGCAGGGGGTGCACTTGCCGCAGGACTCGTGGGCGTAGAACTCGGTCCAGCGGGTCACCGCGCGGACGACGCAGGTCGTCTCGTCGAAGCACTGGAGCGCCTTGGTGCCGAGCATCGAGCCGGCGGCGCCGACGCCCTCGTAGTCGAGCGGCACGTCCAGGTGCTCGTCGGTGAACATCGGGGTGGAGGAGCCGCCGGGGGTCCAGAACTTCAGCCGGTGGCCGGGGCGCATGCCGCCGCTCATGTCGAGCAGCTGGCGCAGCGTGACCCCCATCGGGGCCTCGTACTGGCCGGGGCTCACGACGTGGCCGGACAGCGAGTAGAGCGTGAAGCCCGGGGACTTCTCGCTGCCCATCGAGCGGAACCACTCCTTGCCCCGGTTGAAGATCGCAGGAACGGAGGCGATGGACTCGACGTTGTTCACCACAGTGGGGCAGGCGTAGAGCCCGGCGACCGCGGGGAAGGGCGGCCGCAGCCGGGGCTGGCCGCGGCGTCCTTCGAGGGAGTCGAGCAGCGCCGTCTCCTCGCCGCAGATGTACGCGCCCGCGCCGGCGTGCACGGTGATGGTGAGGTCCAGGCCGCTGCCGAGCGCGTCCTTGCCGATGAGGCCCGCCGCGTACGCCTCGCGCACGGCCTCGTGCAGCCGGCGCAGTACGGGCACCGCTTCGCCGCGCAGATAGATGAAGGCGTGGTCGGAGCGGATCGCGTGGCAGGCGATCGCGATGCCCTCGATGAGCGAGTGCGGGTTGGCGAAGAGCAGCGGCATGTCCTTGCAGGTGCCGGGCTCCGACTCGTCGGCGTTGACGACGAGGTAGTGCGGCTTGCCGTCGCCCTGCGGGATGAACTGCCATTTCATCCCGGTGGGGAAGCCCGCGCCGCCGCGGCCGCGCAGGCCGGCCGCCTTGACGTAGGCGATGACGTCGTCGGGCGGCATGGCGAGGGCCTTGCGCAGTCCCTCGTAGCCCTCGTGGCGCCGGTAGGTCTCCAGCGTCCAGCAGTCGGGCTCGTCCCAGAACTCCGACAGCACCGGTACGAGCAGCTTCTCGGGGCTGGTGCCGCTGTCGTTCTTGTCGATGTGAGTGGCCACGGTCATCCCTCACCCTCCTCGGAAACCGGACCGGCCGGGTTCGCGGGGTCGGACGCCGAGGTCTGCTGCGGCGCGTCGTGCGAGCTGGGGTGGGTGTCGTGCGCACGGCCCTTGGGGTAGCTCTCGCCCCGGGGCGGTACGACGCGGGCCGGACCGGTCTCGCCCTTGGCGAACCGCAGCCCGATGAGCGAGGCGTCGCCCCCGCCGGCGCTCGCCTCGACGGCGCCGGGCCGGGTGTCGGGGAAGCCGGCCAGGATGCGGGCGGTCTCCTTGTACGTGCACAGCGGGGCGCCGCGGGTGGGCGCGACGGGCTTGCCGGCCCGCAGGTCGTCGACGAGGACCTTCGCCTTGTCCGGCGTCTGGTTGTCGAAGAACTCCCAGTTGACCATCACGACGGGCGCGTAGTCGCAGGCCGCGTTGCACTCGATGTGCTCGAGGGTGACCTTGCCGTCCTCGGTGGTCTCCTCGTTGCCGACGCCCAGGTGCTCCTTGAGCGTGTCGAAGATGGCGTCGCCGCCCATGACCGCGCACAGGGTGTTGGTGCAGACCCCGACCTGGTAGTCGCCGGACGGCTTCCGGCGGTACATCGTGTAGAAGGTCGAGACCGCGGTGACCTCGGCGGTGGTGAGGCCGAGCTGCTCGGCGCAGAACCGGATGCCGGTGCGGGTGACGTGCCCCTCCTGGGACTGCACGAGGTGCAGCAGCGGCAGCAGCGCGGAGCGGCTGTCGGGGTAGCGGGCGATCACCTCCCCGGCGTCCGCCGCGAGCCGGGCCCGTACCTCGGCCGGATAGTCGGGCGCGGGCATCTCCGGGATGCCCAGGCCCACCTCTCGGTTCGCTGGTGTGGTCACCGGTCGACGCCTCCCATCACGGGGTCGATGGATGCGACGGCGACGATGACGTCGGCGACCTGGCCGCCCTCGCACATCGCCGCCATGGCCTGGAGATTGGTGAAGGACGGGTCGCGGAAGTGGACCCGGTAGGGCCGGGTGCCGCCGTCGCTGACGACGTGCGCGCCCAGCTCCCCCTTGGGGGACTCCACCGCCGTGTACACCTGGCCGGGCGGGACCCGGAAACCCTCGGTGACCAGCTTGAAGTGGTGGATGAGGGCCTCCATGGAGGTGCCCATGATGTTCTTGATGTGGTCGAGCGAGTTGCCGAGTCCGTCCGGGCCGAGCGCCAGCTGCGCGGGCCAGGCGATCTTCTTGTCGCCCACCATCACCGGGCCCGGCTCCAGCCGGTCCAGGCACTGCTCGATGATTCGCAGGCTCTCCCGCATCTCCTCCAGCCGGATCAGGAACCGGCCGTAGGAGTCGCAGGTGTCGGTGGTCGGGACCTCGAAGTCGTAGTTCTCGTAGCCGCAGTACGGCTGGGACTTGCGGAGGTCGTGCGGCAGGCCGGCGGAGCGCAGGACCGGGCCGGTGGCGCCGAGCGCCATGCAGCCGGTGAGGTCCAGGTGGCCGACGTCCTGCAGCCGGGCCTTGAAGATCGGGTTGTTGGTCGCGAGCGCGTCGTACTCCGGCAGGTTCTTGCGCATCTTCTTCACGAAGCCGCGCACCGCGTCGACCGCGCCGGGCGGCAGGTCCTGGGAGAGCCCGCCGGGACGGATGAACGCGTGGTTCATCCGCAGGCCGGTGATCAGCTCGAAGAGGTCCAGGACCAGCTCGCGGTCCCGGAACCCGTAGATCATGATCGTGGTGGCGCCGAGCTCCATGCCGCCGGTGGCGATGGCCACCACGTGCGAGGAGATCCGGTTGAGCTCCATCAGCAGGACCCGGATGACGTTGGCCCGGTCCGGGATGGCGTCCTCGATGCCGAGCAGCTTCTCCACGGCCATGCAGTAGACCGTCTCGTTGAAGAACGGCGTCAGGTAATCCATCCGCGTGACGAACGTGGTGCCCTGGGTCCAGGTCCGGTATTCGAGGTTCTTCTCGATGCCGGTGTGCAGATAGCCGATGCCGCAGCGGGCCTCGGTGACCGTCTCGCCGTCGATCTCCAGGATGAGCCGCAGGACGCCGTGCGTGGACGGGTGCTGCGGGCCCATGTTGACGATGATGCGCTCGTCGTCCGCACGGGCGGCGGCCTCGGCCACCTCTTCCCAGTCACCGCCGGTGACGGTGTAGACGGTTCCTTCGGTGGTCTCGCGCTCCTGCGCGTGGGAGGTGGTCATCGGGCTCCTCCTCGCGGGATGGTCGCCGACGGGCCGTGCCACATACGGCTTTCCGGCTGGCGGTGGGGGAGACGCCCCCCGGTGGACTGCGGCATCAGCTGTACGACCTCCGCTGGTCGGGAGCCGGGATCTGGGCGCCCTTGTACTCGACGGGGATACCGCCGAGCGGGTAGTCCTTGCGCTGCGGGAAGCCCTGCCAGTCGTCGGGCATGAGGATCCGCGTCAGCGCGGGGTGGCCGTCGAAGACCAGGCCGAAGAAGTCGTAGGTCTCGCGCTCGTGCCAGTCGTTCGTCGGGTAGATCTCGACGAGCGAGGGGATGTGCGGATCGCTGTCCGGGGCGCTCACCTCCAGCCTGACCATCCGGTTGTGGGTGATCGAGCGCAGGTGGTAGACGGCGTGCAGCTCGCGGCCCTTGTCGCCCTCGAAGTGGACGCCGCTGACGCCGGTGCAGAGCTCGAAGCGCAGCGCCGGGTCGTCGCGCATGGTCCGGGCCACCCGCGGCAGGTGCTCGCGGGCGATGTGGAAGGTCAGCTCGTCCCGGTCGACGACGGTCTTCTCGATCGCGTTCTCCGGGAGGAGGCCCTGCTCGTCCAGGGCGCCCTCCAGCTCGTCCGCCACCTCGTCGAACCAGCCGCCGTACGGCCTGACGGCGGAGCCGGGCAGCCGTACGGTGCGGACGAGCCGGCCGTAGCCGGAGGTGTCGCCGCTCTCATTGGCGCCGAACATCCCGCGGCGGGTGCCGATGACCTCGCCGTGCTCGCCGCGCTGGCCGGGCAGGTTCTGGGCGTTGACGTCCTGGTCGGGGTTGACCCCGTCCGCGTCGCCCGGGTTCGCCTTCGCCGGGTTCGCCTTGTCCGCGTCACTCACCGGAGCAGCCCCTTCATCTCGATCGTCGGGAGCGCCTTGAGCGCCGCCTCCTCCGCCTCGCGCGCCGCCTGCTCGCGGTTCACGCCGAGCTTCTCGCCGCGGACCTTCTCGTGCAGCTTGAGAATCGAGTCCAGCAGCATCTCGGGGCGGGGCGGGCAGCCGGGCAGGTAGATGTCGACCGGCACGATGTGGTCGACGCCCTGCACGATCGCGTAGTTGTTGAACATGCCGCCGCTGGAGGCACAGACGCCCATGGAGATGACCCACTTGGGGTTGGGCATCTGGTCGTAGACCTGACGCAGCACCGGGGCCATCTTCTGGCTGACCCGGCCGGCGACGATCATCAGATCCGCCTGCCGCGGGGAGCCGCGGAAGACCTCCATGCCGAAGCGCGCGAGGTCGTAGCGGCCGGCGCCGGTGGTCATCATCTCGATGGCACAGCAGGCGAGGCCGAACGTCGCCGGGAACATCGAGGACTTGCGGACCCAGCCCGCGGCCTGCTCGACGCTCGTCAGCAGAAAGCCGCTCGGGAGTTTTTCTTCGATACCCATTGCTTCTCCCCTAATCCCATTCCAGTCCGCCGCGCCGCCACACATAGGCGTAGGCGACGAAGACGGTGAGCACGAAGAGCAGCATCTCCACGAGCCCGAAAATCCCCAGCGCGTCGAAGGAGACAGCCCAGGGATAGAGGAAGACGATCTCGATATCGAAGATGATGAAGAGCATCGCCGTCAGGTAGTACTTGATCGGGAATCGCCCGCCGCCGGCCGGCTGCGGCGTCGGCTCGATTCCGCATTCGTACGCCTCCAGCTTGGCCCGGTTGTAGCGCTTCGGTCCGATGACCGAGGCCGCGGCCACGGAGAAGATCGCGAAGCCCGCCCCGAGGGCGCCGAGCACGAGGATGGGCGCATAGGCGTTCACGCTCCTCGCTCCTTCCAGTCGACGGTGACTTCCTGCGCTCCTCCCGCCTGAGCGGGAGGCGGGCCGTTCCGTGTCTGTACTCACGAAGATCGTGTTTATGTGAGTCAGTTCACAAGCCCGAGCCGCCTGCATCTTATGCCTGCGAGTCTGTGATCTGCGACACGGGGTGGCCCTACGTCTTTGTGATCTCCACCACCAGTCTAACGATCACGAAACCGGACCACGCAGGAGCCCCGCACCGGAAGCGTCCGGGCGATCACAACACGTGACATTCGGCGGCATCATTGCAGGTGGAGGTGGGTGGGTCAGTACCAGGAGGCTCCGGCCGCAAACAAATTGGCGGTGGCTCGCGTCAAGTGATAGACGGAACACCGCCCGTACGCGCGCAAGAGGTCCGCTATGCGCGTGGGGCCACCCCTGCGATGAGATCGCGGGCACGTGCAGCCGTTCACAGACGGGGGCGGGCCGAGAGCCCACTATCACGCTGCCGGTGAGCACTGCGGGCCGGCTACCGTTCCGTGACCTATCCCACCCGCCAACGGCCGCTGATATGCGTTGCTTGGCCACTCGGCCGGGGCAGTGATAAGCCCCGAGCAAATCGGGCGAATCATTGAAATGCCTTGCTCATGCGCGGGTTGGGAATCGGTCATTCCGTACCGCATCGGCCAATTGAAGATCATTCCGCCCGCAATGCCGTCGCGTACGCGTCAACTGTGGGGCATCGCACTTTTATTGAAGGGAGCCGTGGCCCCCTGATAGCCAGGGACCTATGTCCCTTACCGCTCACATACCCAGCCACCGGAAACCCCGGCGCAACGCCTCTGTCTGGGCACTGCGCTCCGGCGTTGCCGGTGGCGTCCTCAGCACCCTCGCCGTAGCGGCCACGTCCGGTTCCGTGTCCAATGCCGCGGAGCCCGCCGGTCAGACCGTGGAAATGCCCACGATCACCGAGTCGCTGGCCGACGGGGTCGCGCAGTCCACCGCTGCCACCCAGCAGGCCGCGCTCGACCACGAGGTGCAGTACCAGCAGGACACCGTCGCCCGCACCGCCGAGAAGGCCGCGGAGAAGGCCAAGGCAACGGCCGAACGCCGGGCCGAGGCCGAGCAGAAGGCCGAGGCCGCCCGGGAGGCCGCCGAGGCCGAGAAGGCCCGGGAGCGCGCCTCCCGGTCGAGCGAGCGCACCGTGCTGAACACCGCAGCCGAAGCACCGTCGGCCGCGACCGGCAGCACCGCCTCCCTCGTCTCCTTCCTCAAGGCACAGGTCGGCAAGGCGTACGTCAGCGGCGCCACCGGCCCGTCCGCGTACGACTGCTCCGGCCTGACCGGGGCCGCGTTCCGCACCATGGGCGTCGAGTTGCCGCGCGTCTCGCAGGAGCAGTCGACCGCGGGCACCGAGGTGCCGGTCGACTCCGTCCAGGTAGGGGACCTCCTCTACTGGGGCAGCGCGGGCAGCGCGTACCACGTGGCCGTCTACATCGGCGACGGCAAGTACATCGGCGCGCAGAACTCCAGCACCGGAGTCGTCGAGCGCACCATGGACTGGGACCGTCCCACGGGCGCCGTCCGCGTTCTCTGACACCGCGACGCAGCGCGCACGCGCGCGCCGCTCGTCCCGGCCTCGCACGAGGGCCGTCACCTGTTCCCACGGGTGGCGGCCCTCCTGCTTGCGTTGCGCGCCGGTACGGCTCAGGGCGCCGGCTTCGTCTGTTCCGGTTGTGGCGGTTGTGGCGACCCTGCCCCTTGTTCGGAGCCGGCGCCCTGGTCCGGCGTCGTATCGGCCGGGAGGCCGTCGGGGGGCTTGGTCTCCTCCGGCTCTCGCTCCGGCTCCGGCTCCGGCTCCCGTTCCGGCTTCGGCTCCCGCTCTCGCTCCGGCTCCGGTTCCGGCTTCGGCTCCCGCTCCGGCTCCGGCTTCGGTCGGTCCTTGTCCTCGGGGTGCGGGACGCGGAACAGGTGCAGGGCCACGTCGCCCTCGCCGAACGTGCGGATCAGCTCGCCGTGTTCTGTCAGGTCCCGGAGCGTCGGCAGGTCCTGGAAGGTGAAGTACATGCCGGGGCTGACGATGGCGTAGTCGATGTCCCGCCAGCCGCGCGGCATCGTCTCGACGATCTCCGGGTCGAGGTCCAGCTTGTAGTGCCAGATGACGCCGGTCCCCGGTCTGAAGCCCGCGTGCACCGCGTCGAGCCAGAGCACGTCGTCGGTGACGATGCGCAGCCGGGCGTTCGTCCGGGCGGGGCGCGCGTGCAGCCAGTCGTACGCCTCCCGGTACGCGACGTGGAGGTCGGCCCGGTGCGCCGTGTGCTGGGCGTCGCGCCAGTGCTCGTACCACTGGGGGGCGAGGGCGGCGGCCGGTGCGGCCAGGAGCGCCAGCGCGGTCAGGCAGGAGAGCGCCCGCGGTATGCGGCCGGCGGTGCCGCGGGCCGCCGCCCGTACCGCCGCGTCCGGGACCGCCGCCAGGGCGAGCGCGAGGAACGGCAGCAGTTGGACGACGTACATCTCCGGCAGGTAGCCGTCCGGGCGCAGGGCCATCAGCGCCGGTACGAG
>DOWQ01000008.1 GCA_003519485.1 Streptomyces sp.
CTAGCGGTTGAAGTAGTTGAGCCACGTTGCCGCGATGGTCTTCCGGTCGGCGGCGTCCACCTCGTGCATACCGTGTCCGAGGTCGCCACGGGCGAGCATCCGGATTCCGGCGAGTATCTCGGCCTGCACAAGGAAGATGAACGGGCCCACGCTGGCCCCGTGCAGGAAGTTGACGGCGTTGCCTCGGTTGAGCAGATAGAAGTAGTGGCCGGTCGTCGCGTAGCGGGTGACGTGCTCGCCGTTGGGCGTCCGCTGGTATACGTCGGGCAGGCCGGCGAGGTCGAGTTCGTCCTCGCTGCTGGTGACCGTGGCCACGTAGGCGCCGTTCCGCAGGGTGGCGAAGTCCTCGCCCCGGAGGGAAACGGCCCCCGTGGCGCATAGGACCAGGCCGGCGCCATGCAGGGCGGCGTCGCGCTCGCGGGCCACCGTGAAGCCCTGAGAAAGGGCCTGTGTGCGCCGTACGGGGTCGACGTCGTGCACGGTTACCTGAACTCCCTTTGCGTGGAGCAGGCGGGCGATGCTGGACCCGAGCTTGCCGAACCCAATCACCAGGGCGGGCCGGCCGTGCAGGATGTCGCCGCGGCTGCGCATGAGTGCCTCGGTGGAGAACACGACCGACTGCCCTACGAGGAAATCCTCGGGGTCTTTGAGGGGGGAGCGCGCCACGGAGACAACGGGGCAAGGCAGCTTGTCGCGGTCGGCGTACCTCTTGTGACCGTTCTCTGTGTCTTCGACGACACCCAGGATGCGCCCGGAGAACTGATCACAGATGGCGTCGAGCGCGGGGGTGAAGTATCCGCCCACGTCGAGCAGCACGACGGCCTCCCCGGCGGCGCGCGACTCGATGTACTCGACGGCGGTGTCGGGGTCCTCGAACAACTCGCGCGACAGGGTTTCGCACGGGGTCGTCTTCTCGATGGCTCGGCGGGCGCCGGCGTCGATGGACTTCGGCTTGGGCAGGACGGCCCGCAGGTTGCTGCTCCTCCCCACGGCCCGCACGAAGGAGGGGCGTTCGGGCAGAAGGTGCGTGATCAGGAAGGATGACGGCCGCTCGGTCGGGGCGAACGCGTCGGCGATGCGCGCGAAATAGGAGTCGAGACGGGCGCGCTCGAAGTGTTCCATGAATTCACTTCCCTTGGTTGGGACGGTGGTTCTGGACAGGTGTTGCACCGCCCCCGAGCCCGGGGAGAACCGTTGTCGGTGCGGGGCGGAGTTCATCGGGAGAACGGCCAACGGCGCGGCTTCCGGTGGCGTCCCACCCCCGCCGGGGCATAGGGGCGACGTCCGGCGGGGGCGGAGGGCTGTGGCGGCCTGCTGCGGGTCGGCAGGGCGTAGACGCGCACGGAGTACCGGGCGTCGGAGTCCGTGACGTTGAGCAGGTAGTCGTTACCGGAGGCGAGGACGCGCAGGGCGCGCTCGTACTGTTCGTCACTGCTGGCCCACGCGAGTAGGTCAGCGTCGGGACGCGGGCAGGACGGATCTGTGGCGACAAGCATCACCGACCGCAGGTAGGGGGCGGCAGGCTCCGGGGCGAGCAGGCGGGCGAGGCGCTGGGCCTCGGCGCGCATCCATCGTGCGGCGAGGCGGGAGGAGGCGGCCCGGTAGTACGCCAGGATGACCTCGTGGGAGCCGCTCAGGTCATGGGCGGTCACTTCGCAGCGATAGGCGATGGTGGCGTGTTTGAGCGGGCACGGAAGGGGCGGCGGGCGGTGCGCCATGACGGCCGCGTTCATTGCCCGCGCTCCTGGGCCTTCTTCCGGCGCTCGATGAGCTGTTCGAGTTGCATGTGATACAGCTCGACTTGCGCCGGGGTCAGGATGAGCAGCGACTCCGAGGTGCTCCCGTCTTCATGGTGAGCCGTGACCGGTAGGGCGGCCTGCTTCGCCCGGTGGTCGTAGATCACATCCCGCCGTTGGGGGGTGACGTGGGCGATCGGTACGACCACGGGGCGCAGGGTGGTCCCGTCGGCGTTCGCGCGCCAGTCGCCCCCGCCTCCGGGCAAACGCAGGTGGTAAGACTTCGCGTTGTCGCTCGGCAGGTCGACCACGACCCCGATCTGCCCGCTCTTGGCGAGGTCGAGGGCGAGGTCGCCGAGTCGCGGATGAAACGGGTCGCCAGCGCTTAAGTCGGCACCACGTGTGGGGAGTTGCTTCGAGCTCTGTTCGGCCATGCTCCGAAGCTAGGAGCGAGCTACAGGCCGAATATGAACCCGGGGAATATCACCCTCATCCGTCGAGGTGAAAGCGGTCTGACATGCGGCGGAGCTTCTCGCGGGTCACTGCTCGTTCGGCGTAGACGATGCTCCGCAGGGTTGACCGGGCGATGGGGTGGTTGCGGATGAGCTGCGGCGCGATGCGCTCGGCGGTCTCCAGTTCCTTCACTGCCTTGTCGCGGTTCCCGTCCCACAGCCACGCTCGGGCGAGGTCCATGTGATGGTGACCTTGCCGGGAGTTGGGGAGGGCGGCGACCAAGTCCTGTGGCGTGTGCCGGTTTATGGCCAGTGCCTTGCGCTGCTCGCGCATCTCCAGTGCGACGCTGATTGCGTGAATCTGGACGTTGCCGGGTGAGAACGTGAGCGAATGCCGGTCGTAGACCGGGGGGCCTGCGTACTGCCCCAACCGGTCTGCGGCGGCCTTGGCGTGCCCGATACGGTCCTCGGCTTCCGCCGTGCGCCCGCCCCGTGCTGCGGAGACGGCCGCGCGGAGCTGGAGAGATCCCCACGCGCGCACGGCGAGCGGCTCGCCCTGGTCGTATCCCTGTTGGACGGTGCCAATGGCGCGGTCTGAGAGGGCCATAGCGTCCTCCCAATCCGCAGTTGCCCACATGTCCCATACGCGCATCCAGTCGGCCACGGCCGGCATGACGGAGTCACCGGACAGGCGCGCGGACCAGGCGGCCCGTTCACAGGACATGGCGACCAACTCGGGATGCCCGAGGGCGTGCGCGGCGGTATGTGCGAACTTGCAGCACACTGCGTAGAGGGCGAATGCTTCCTCGCGTTCGTGGCCGGTGGCGAGTTCGGCGAGTGCGCGGGCTTCGCGGAACAGGTCGGGCAGGACTTGCATGATCGCTACGTTCGCTGCGGCATCGCGCAGGCGGTGCAGTCGGGTTGTCTCCTGCCAGAGTTGCCCGGCGGGTCGAGGGGTGCCGTCAAAGACGGGAGCGAGGTCGTACCGGCGCAGTTCGCGCAGGATGGACGACGCGGCGACCTGCCATTGGTTCTCGTCCGGTGAGCTGTTGTACGGACGGCCGATCAGGTCGTTGGGATGTACATGCAGCTCGGCAGCAACCTGGTTCAGCAGGCCGACGCGGTCGAGTTCGATTANNTAGGCCGCGCTCCATCTTCGACACCCACCCCTGCGACTTCTTCAGGGCGGCGGCGAGGTCTGCCTGCGGCATTCCGAGACGGAGCCGTGCGCGCCGGACGCGGCGGCCGATCTCCTCGGCTTCCTCCAACATCAGCGCGCCCCCCTTGCGACGAGGCGCAGGCGGCTTGCAAGCGTTCGGCGAGGCATCCGTGCTCCATCCGTCGGGCTCATACTCATGACGGTACAGAGCGCGCACGGTGGGTGTGGAGGGCTACCGGCTAGGAAGTGCCCGGAAACGACAAGGGCGCCCAACACCGGCGTGACTCCGTTGACGGACTGCACGCCCCCGCCAGTCCCGGCGGGCAGTTGCCCGGCCGGTACCTTCCCGGACGCGTCGAGTTGGGCCACGCCGCCCGGTGCGCCCGGCGCAGTGTCCGGCACCGCGTGCATGTGAAGGCCCAGGTCAACTGGACCGGCCGGTCATCGATGGAGGTCGGCGTACGGGTCATGGCGGAGCGCTGGAACGAGTCCACGCCCGCCACCCAGGTCGGCAGCGCCTATCTCGTCTTCGCCGCGGTCGACGCGGAGGGCAAGCCGCGGCCGGTGCCGCCGGTCCGGCCCGAGAGCGAGCGGGACAAGCGCCGCTACCAGGAGGCGCAGATCCGCCGCACGCACCGGCTGGCGCGCCGCCGCGCGATCAAGGAACTGCGGGACAAGCGCGCCGCTGACGGCATCGACGACTGAGCGCGGTCCCACCCGGCACCGCCGAGGACCCTCCGCGCCCGCTCGTGCCGTACGCGGGCGCCCGTACTCGGGACACTGGGGAATCGCTCACCTACGAGCGGCTTCGCGGGCCCGGCCCTCGCCCGGCCGGCCGCAGACCACGTCGTCGCCCCGGACGGCGCCCGTACCGCCGTCCGGCCGGGCCGGGGCCTTCGCCCGCACCGGCTGCACCTCGGTGAAGTCGGGGCCGACCGTGACCTCGATCACCGGGCCGTGCCCCTCGACCGCCTTCAGCTCGGCCCCGGGCAGTGCCGCCGCGACCGTACGGGCCGAGCGGTCCCAGTCAGGGTCGTACGTCACGACGGCCGGCCCGGTGACCGGTCGCTCGGCGTTGCCGGGGACGCCGACGGTCAGGAAGCCGGCGGACCGCAGCGCGCGGCTCGTCCGCTCGCCGAGGCCCGTGGTGTCCGTGCCGTTCTCGACCCGCACCCGGACCTTGCCCGGCGGCACCTCGACGAGGGTGGCGGATTTCCCGGACGGCTTCTCCGGCTTCTCCAACTTCTCCGACGGCTTCTTCGGCGCCTTCCCGGACGGATCGTCCGTCCGTCCGTCCGACCCGCGTCCGCCCGACCGCGGCCCGTCCGGGCCGGCCTGCCCGATCCACCCGGTGAGCGGCCGGTCCTCGCGCAGCGCGTCGAACAGCTCCTCGGCCCCGTCCTCGTCCCACTTCACGGTGGAACCGATGCCCGGCACCTGGTGGCTGGGGTCGGAGATCGGCACCGAGGCGAACTCGGAGGAGGCCGCGGTGAAGCCGCGCATCGCCTTCCCGAGGCCGAGCATCTCCTCGGTCCCGAATGCCCGGTCGGCGCGGACGGAGTCGAGCAGCGCCGAGGCGAGGTCGTTGAACTTCGCCGGGCTCAGCAGCACGCCGCTGTCGGTCACCCGGTCCACGAGAGCCGCCAGGAACCGCTGCTGCCGCTGCATCCGGCCCAGGTCGCCGGCGCCGTCCAGGTGGCGCGCCCGGACGTAGCCCAGCGCCTCGCCGCCGTTCAGCCGGCTGGTGCCGGCCGGCAGGTCCAGCCCGCTGTGCGAGTCCTTGAGCGGCTTGGCCGTGCAGACGTCCACGCCGCCGAGGACGTCGACGGTGTTCATGAAGCTGGTGAAGTCGACTTCCAGGTAGTGGTCGATGCGGACCCCGGTCATGTGCTCGACCGTGCTCACGGTCAGCCGGGGGCCGCCCCGGGAGTAGGCCGCGTTGATCTTGATCGGCTGCGGCTTCGCGCCGCCGCCCTCGCCGCCGCCGCCCTCGGCGCCGCCGCCCTCGGGGCCGTCGGCCCCGGCCCCGGGCAGCTCCGCGTAGGAGTCGCGGGGGATGCTGACGACGCTGGCCCGCTGCCGGTCGGCGGACAGGTGCACCAGCATGATGGTGTCGGTGCAGTTGCAGGGCGCGCCGCCGAGGTGGTACTTCGCGCGCTTNNGTGATCCGGTCCCGGCCGTCGGTGCCGACGACGAGGAAGTTGAGGGCCTCGCCGGCCTTCTGCGGGCGGTCGGCCAGCCCCGTGAAGGGATCGACCCGGTCGATGGCGGACTCCAGACCGCCGACCACCGCGTGCCCGGCCCCCGCCGCCGTCAGCACGATCGCGGAGGCGAAGGCGGCCAGCCGCAGGCCCCAGCGCGGCCGGTCCCGCCGGCGCCGGT
>DOWQ01000098.1 GCA_003519485.1 Streptomyces sp.
CCGGCTGGCCGCGCGCCGGCTGCGGCACCGGACTCTGGGGCTCACCCCGCCGCGCTGACGAGGCGCCCTCCCGCGCGGGGCACGGGGCCGGGCGCGGGAACCTCCGTAACACCCGCAGCCTTGGACTGCGGCCCTTACCCGGGCCTCCCTCCGGACCCGTACGGGAAACCCGGCCGAGCGGCGCCCGGGCACAGGCCCGTACGAAGCGCCCGGCCCACCCGCACGCGGCGCGTCCGCCCGGCCCGTCCTACGCGATCCAGTGGTAGCGCCGCTCGGGCCGCCCCGTGGTCCCGTAACGCAGCCGGACCTCCGCGCGGCCCGTGTCCGCGAAGTACTCCAGGTAGCGGCGGGCGCTCACCCGGGACAGCACGCCGGCCTCGGCGTACTCGGAGGCGGACATGCCGTCCGCGTGGTCCCGCAGGGTGCGCTCCACCAGGTCCGCGGTGTAGCTCGCGAGCCCCTTGGGCAGCTCGCGGGAGCCGGGCGGACGGGTGCCGAAGATCCGGTCGACGTCCTCCTGGCTGGCCTCGCCCAGGGAGTCCAGGCGAGACCGGAGCGAGGCCACGTGCCGCAGCTGTTCCTCCAGCGCGGTCTGCGGGAACGGCTTGATCAGATAGTGCAGAGCGCCCGCTCGCAGCGCCGCGCGGATGACCTGCGCGTCCCGCGCCGCCGTGATGAACAGCGCGTCGACCGGCCGCCCCTCCGCCTTCCGCAGCTCCCGCAGGACGCGGACCCCGTCCATGTCCGGCAGGTAGACATCGAGCAGCACCACATCTGGCCGCACCCGCTCCGCGACGCGCAGCGCCTCCGCCCCGGTGTGGGCGACACCGGCGACGGTGAAGCCCTCGGTCGCCGCCACATAACGGCTGTGCAGCTTGGCGACCATGAAGTCGTCATCGACGACCAGCACTTTGGTCATCGGGTGACTCTCCCTCCGAGCACAACGAACACAAGGTCCCTTAATACCGGAAGCGAGACGCCGCGTTAACCCGGGGGCAGCATGTGCTCCGCATCACATGTCACGCCGCCCCCCACGGCTCGTACGGTCAAATTCGGACAAGGCGGTTACTCGTGCCTCTGCGCACACCTCTCGCCCTTCTCGGGGCGGCGCTTCTCGTGCTGCTCGCTCCGCCGCTGCTCACCTCGGGCAGCAGCGCGGACGGCGGCGGCACCAAGATCCCCGGACTGCGCTTCATGGTGCCCAACTCGCCCGGCGGAGGTTACGACATCACCGCCCGCACCGCGGCGCGGAGCGTCGAGGACGCCGGGCTCAACCACAACGTCGAAGTGTTCAACCTGCCCGGCGCCGGCGGCACCGTCGGACTCAGCCGGCTCGTCAACGACCACGGCAACGGCAAGGTGGCGATGTCCATGGGCCTCGGCGTGGTGGGGGCGGTGCACACCAACCACGCGCCCTCCACGCTCGCCGACACCACGCCCATCGCCCGGCTCACCGAAGAGTCGGACATCGTCGTCGTGGCCAAGAACTCCCCCTACGAGGACTTCGGCCAGTTGCTCGCCGACTGGCGGAAGGACCCGGCCGGGACGGCCGTCGGCGGCGGCTCCTCGCCCGGCGGCCCCGACCACCTCGCGCCGATGCTGATGGCCGAGGCCGCCGGCATCGAGCCCAGAACGGTCAACTACGTGCCGTTCGACGGCGGCGGCGAGCTGCTCGCCTCGGTGCTCGGCGGCAAGGTCGCGTTCGGCGTCTCGGGCGTCAGCGAGTACCTCGACCAGATCGAGTCCGGTGAGCTGCGGGTCCTCGCGGTGACCGCCCCGAAGCGGGTCGCGGGCCTGGACGCCCCCACGCTGAAGGAGGCGGGAGTGGACGTCGAGTTCACCAACTGGCGCGGCATCGTCGCACCGCCCGGCCTCTCCGACACCGAGCGGGACAAGCTCATCGGCATGTTCGAGCGGCTGCACGCCTCACCGGAGTGGAAGCGCGCCCTGAAGCGCAACGGCTGGTCCGACGCGTTCCTGACCGGCGAGAAGTACGGCCGCTTCCTGGAGGCCCAGGACAAGCGCGTCGCCACGGTACTGAAGGAGCTGGGACTGTGACGACTACTCCCCCGGAGGGCGCCTCGGGCGGCGTCTCCGACCGTGCCCCGGGCGGCGCCTCCGACGCCGCTCCCGGAACCGCCCGCGGCGGCCTGTTCCGCGGCCGGTCCGAACTCGGCGTCTGCCTCCTGCTGCTGGCGCTGGGCGTCCTCGTCCTCACCGACGCGGTCACCATGGACGGCGACTTCGCCCAGCGCGGCCCCGTCGGCCCGGCGACCGTCCCGGTCATCGTCGGCACCGGGCTGCTCATCGTCTCCGTACTGCTCGCCGTCGACGTCCTGCGCGGCGGCCGGGGCGAGGCCGAGGGCGGCGAGGACATCGACCTCAGCGCGCCCGGCGACTGGCGTACGGTTCTCCTCCTCGCGGGGGTGTTCCTCGCCAACGCCGTGCTCATCGACCCGCTCGGCTTCCCCGTCTCCGGCGCCCTGCTGTTCTGGGGATCGGCCTACGCGCTCGGCAGCCGCGACCCGGTCCGCGACCCGCTGATCGCCGCCGCCCTGTCCGTCGTGACCTTCCTGGCCTTCAACAACCTGCTGGGCGTGCCGCTGCCCGGCGGCCCCCTGATGGAGGTGCTGTGACATGGAGAGTCTGAACTCCCTCCTCGACGGCTTCGGCACGGCGCTCAGCCCGCTCAACATGCTGTGGGCCGCGCTCGGGGTGCTCCTCGGCACCGCCATCGGCGTGCTGCCGGGCATCGGCCCGGCGATGGCGGTGGCCCTGCTGCTGCCCGTGACGTACGGACTGGACCCGACCGGCGCGTTCATCATGTTCGCGGGCATCTACTACGGCGGCATGTTCGGCGGCTCGACCACCTCCATCCTGCTCAACACGCCCGGCGAGACCGCGGCCGTCGTCGCCGCCATGGAGGGCTATCCGATGGCCCGCGCGGGCCGCGGCGCACAGGCCCTGGCCGCCGCCGCGATCGGGCACTTCGCCGGCGGCATGATCGGCACGATCCTGCTGGTCACGCTCGCCCCGACCGTCGCCTCGCTGGCCGTGGACATCGGCGCGCCGGACTACTTCGCCATCATGGTGCTGGCCTTCATCGCCGTCACCTCGGTGCTCGGCAGCTCCCGCGTCCGCGGCTTCGCCTCGCTGCTCATCGGCCTCACCATCGGCCTCGTCGGCCTGGACGCGATGACCGGCCAGCAGCGGCTGACCTTCGGCTCGCTGCAACTGGCCGACGGCATCGACGTGGTGATCGTCGCGGTCGGCCTCTTCGCCATCGGCGAAGCCCTGTGGGTCTCCGCGCATCTGCGCCGCGGGGCGGTCGAGCCCATTCCCGTCGGCCGTCCCTGGCTCGGCCGGGCGGAGCTGCGCCGCTCCTGGAAGTCCTGGCTGCGCGGCCCGCTGATCGGATTCCCGTTCGGCGCCATCCCGGCCGGTGGCGCCGAGATCCCCACCTTTCTGTCGTACGTCACCGAGAAGCGGCTCTCCAAGCACAAGGAGGAGTTCGGGAAGGGCGCCATCGAGGGCGTGGCCGGACCGGAGTCGGCTGCCTCCGCATCCGCCGCCGGCACGCTGGTCTCGCTGCTCACCTTGGGCCTGCCGACCACGGCCGTCGCCGCGGTCATGCTGGCCGCCTTCCAGCAGTACGGCATCCAGCCCGGCCCGCTGCTNNTACGCGGGCATCCTCTTCTTCGCGGCGGTCGGCGCCTACGCGGTCGGCGGCGAGCCGGTGGACCTGGTGATCCTGCTGGTGATCGGTCTGATCGGGCTCTGCATGCGGCGCTACGGGCTGCCAGTGCTGCCCGCGATGATCGGCGTCATCCTCGGCCCGGCCGCGGAACAGCAGCTCCGCCGGGCCCTGCAGCTGAGCGACGGCAACGTCCTCGGCCTGGTCAACACCCCGTTCGCGGTCATCGTGTACGCGGCGATCGCCGTGCTGCTGGCCTGGCCCTGGCTGGTGAAGCTCTACCGCCGCACCACCGCCGGCTGACTGGCGGCCCGTTGTCAGTGGTGGCTGCGACTCTCTTCGCATGGAGGAGAGCGCGGCCACCGCCGGCATGGAACCCGCCGGCATGGAACCCGCCGGCATGGAAATCGCGGCCGTGGACACCGAATTCCCGGCGGGCGGCTCGTCCTGGTCGAGGGCGTCTGGGGCACGGTGAGCCCGGCGGGCCTGCCGGCGGCGGTGGTCGAGGCCGCAGCAGCTCCGCCGGCCGACCGGGTCAGCGTCGAACGACTGCCCGACGATACGGCGCTCTGGGGGCGCACCGCCCATGACGAGCGGTATGCCCTGCCGGCCGTCTCTCGCACCGCCGCGCAGGCACGCCGAGGAGGCTTCGCTGCCCCACCGGCGGCCCGGCCCGTCAGTGACGGGGCAGTTCGCGGAGGCAGCGGATCTCGGTGGCCGCCGGCTCATAGCCGAACCAGGCGTTGACGGCCAGCATCGGGGCGTTGTCCGCGTTGTCCGCGTCGTTCGCCGTGAAGGCCTCGGTGCAGCCCGCTGCCCGGGCCCGGAGCAGCGAGTCGGTCTTCACCAGCTTGGCGAGGCCGCGGCCCCGGAAGCCCCGCATCGTCCCGGTCATGGCCGAGTGGTAGCGGCCGCTGCCGTCGCTGTACGCCTCGGTGTACGCGGCGACGGCTCCGCCCACCGTCGCGACCGTGCTCAGCGCGTGATCCAGGCTCGGGTGCCGCCAGATCCCGGCGAGCCAGTCTTCGTACGGCATCGGCTCGACGGCGACGTCCCCCGGCTCGTCCGCCGTGGCCTCCATGTCCGCCTCGTACATCGGCCGCGGGTCGGCGGCGAAGTCGGCGGCGCTGCTCAGCCGGACGCCACCGGGCAGCGGATCGGGCAGTCCGGGCAGCGGGCCGGTCAGGTCCAGCCGCTGATGGCGGGCGGTGCGGCTGCCGCGGTAGCCGTGGCGCTCGGCGAAGGCCCGCGAGGGCTCCTCGTCGCGGACCCAGATCCGCACCGTCGTGGCCCCGAGCCCGGCGAGATACCCTTCGGCGGCCGCCAACAGAGCCCGCCCGGCGCCCTTGCCACGGGCGGCGGGGTGCACGCCGATCTCCGCGTACGCCTGGTGCGGCTCCTCCGCGTCGTGGATCAGACCGGCCTTCGCCGTGCCCACGATCCGCCCGCCGGACTCCGCCACGAGTCTCCGCGACCGCTCGGCGGCCGGGGCGTTCGCCGCCTGCCGGCTGAGCACTTCCGGGGTCGTCACCTCGTACGGGATCACGGCTCGCACGACTGAGCAGGCCGCTTCGGCGTCGGACGGGCGGAAGGCGCGGACAGTCGGCGTCATGGCGCCGGAGAATACGCACCCGCGCGCCCTGCTGCCTCTCCTTTTTCGCCGCTCCTGAGCGGCTCCGCCGCCCCGGCGCGGGACCGGGGCGCTCGCCACTCGCGGTACGGCGCATGAACCGAACGCACACCGGGGGGCGTACTCCGAGGAGCGTGGACTGCGCCGCGCGGGCCGCGCCTGTGGCCCACAATGGACGCACCCGACCCGGCGGAACGCGAGGAGAACCACCTGTGAGCTTGAAGGTCAGCGTCGACCCCGGCTCGGCCGAGGCACCGTACGAACAGGTGCGCGCCCGTATCGCGGAGCAGGCCCGGTCGGGAGAGCTCCCGGTCGGCTACCGGCTGCCGACGGTGCGCGGGCTCGCCGAGCAGCTGGGGCTCGCGGCCAACACAGTGGCCAAGGCATATCGCGCCCTGGAGGCCGACGGCGTGATCGAGACCCGGGGCCGCAACGGCACGTTCGTCGCCGCCGTGGGGGAGGGCGCCGAGCGTGAGGCCGCAGCGGCGGCGCAGGCGTACGCGCAGCGAGTCCACCGGCTGGGCCTGGGCCGGGAGGCGGCCCGGGCGGCCGTCGAGGACGCGCTGCGCGCCGCCTACGCCACGGACTGACGGAGCGTGGGCCGGTGACCGGGGCTTCTCCCGTCACCGGTCACGGCCGGCCCGGCGCCGGTCCGTCACCCGCTCCCCGCGGGGCAGTGCACCCGCGGGGAGCCACTCGGCGAACATGCCCTGCGGGTTCTTCTTGAACAGCCAGGCGTGCAGGTCGTAGTGGACGGGCATGGTGGGCTCGTGACCGGGCATCGGGCCCTGGAACTCCTGACCGAACAGGCTCGGCCGGTCGTCGTCGGTCTCGAGGTCCGCGTCGCGGTCGTTGACGACGTACTCGAGCGCCACCAGCCGGCGCGTGCCGTTCGGCCCGGGCTCGTAGAGCAGCGCCGCGGGCTTCTCCGGGTCGAGTGAGCCGACAAGGTCCGGATTGACGTAGTGGTAGCCCATGCCGCCCATGGGAGAGGACGCACAGACCTCGGTGCGGTGGTAGCCGGCGGCGATCGCGGCCTTCTCGGAGCGGAATCTCTCGGTCGCCGCGAAGGCCCTGTCCAGGTCGGGATGCCGGTGCCCGCCCGTCCGGGCGGCGGGCCCGTGGCGGGGTGTCGTGCTGGGCGGCATTGTGCTGGGGGCTGTGTCCGGTGTTGCCGTGGCGGGCGTGGTCATGGCCGGACGGGCTGTGGCCGCTGGCGGGGGCAGCGGTGAAGGCCAGCGAGGCCGCGGCGAGGGCGACGCCCGCGAGCATGCGTCGGGTGGGCATGGGGACTCCGTCCGTACGGTGGAGGGTCGTGACGGGGCCGGTGTCCGGCACAGCCGGCGCCCCTCGGTCCCGTCATCAGGAGCATGTGACGGACTGTCCTGCTCCGCACCTCGACGCCACCCGGCGCACGGGCCGCGGTCCCCGTCCGGGTGAACCGGTGGCGCGGCCGGTTCACCCGGACATCCCGGTGCATCGGCTCCCAGCCGGGGCGCCCTCATACGCGAGGTGTCCACCGGATGGCCGAGGGACGCAGCCCCACAGCCGCTCCGAAACCGGCGCATTCGCCCCGCGCCCGGACGGGCGAGCGTCCCGGGAAGCGGAGCCGAGCCCTCCCCCACTGCACGACCGCCCGCACGACAGCCGCCCGGAGGCGGTCCGGAGGAAACCTCAACCGACCCGACGCCCGCAGCCGGGCGACCACGGGAGGGGACGGGGCCGCAGGGAGGGGCCTGGAACAATTCCGTGTATTTGTGGCCGCAGCGAACCCGAATAAAAGAACACCGGCTTCACCGGCCGTAAATATGCGGTGGAAGGCCCCTCCCGGAGGCCCCGGCCCCGGCACCATGACCGCGCCGCACGACGGGCCCGTGCGGACACGGCCGTGCGGACACGGCCGTGCGGACACGGCCGTACGGACACAGCCGTGCGGACACGGCCGTACGGACACAGCCGTACGGGGCGAGACCGAGCCAGGTCCCGGCCCCAGCGGGACACACCGTAGGTACGGCAAGTTCGCGGCGCGGAAGTGACGTCCGCCACTCACATTCCCGCCAAAGTGCCTGGATGGGTGAAGATTCATCCGACCACGCGCGTAGACGATCCCATTTGAGGGGATGTCATCTCCATGCCACGCAGGCCCACCCCCACGGCCGGCCATCGGGCTCGGATTGGCATGAACATGGCACCGTCAAGGCCGGTTGCCCTGTTTGACGCAGAGGTCCTGATAAGGGAGGTTCCATGAAACTTTCCCGAGGTGCGGCCACCCTGTCCGCACTCCTTCTCTCCGCCGCGCTCTCCTTCACCGGTGCCGGTGCCGCCCAAGCCGCCGGAGAGGCCGCCGCCACCGGCTATGTGGCACTCGGTGACTCGTACTCCTCCGGTGTCGGAGCCGGCAGCTACGACAGCGGAAGCGGCAACTGCAAGCGCAGCACCCGGGCCTATCCGGCGCTGTGGGCGGCTTCCCACTCACCCTCCTCATTCGCCTTCACCGCTTGCTCCGGAGCCCGTACGGGTGACGTGATCGCCGGTCAGCTCGGCCCGTTGAACGCCTCGACCGGGCTCGTCAGCGTCAGCGTCGGGGGCAATGACGCCGGCTTCGCCGACACCATGACCACCTGTGTCCTCTACTCCGAGAGCACCTGCCTGCAACGCGTCGCGGAAGCCCGCGCGTACATCGCCAACACGCTTCCCGGCAAGCTCGACCAGGTCTATACCGCAATCAGCGGCAAGGCCCCCGCCGCCCATGTCGTCGTCCTCGGCTACCCCCGCCTCTACAAGCTCGACGGCAGCTGCATCGCCGGGCTGAGCGAGAACGAGCGGGCCGCGATCAACGCCGCGTCCGACGACCTCAACGGCGTCACCGCCAAGCGCGCGGCCGACCACGGCTTCACCTTCGGCGACGTGCGGTCCACTTTCACCGGGCATGAGATCTGCTCCGGTGCCTCGTGGCTGCACAGCGTCACCTGGCCGGTCATCAACTCCTACCACCCCACGGCCACCGGACAGTCGAGGGGCTACCTGCCGGTCTTCGCCTCGGCCGCCTGACCACCCCGACCGAGCGCTGACCGGGCGACCGGCCGAGGGAAACGACCGGCCGACCGGACGACGGGAACGACCGGCTGACCGACCCAGCCCGCCGGGGAGGCCCTCCACCGGGGCCTCCCCGGCGGCGCGCGCGGCCCCGGCACGGGAAGCGGAACCTCCGGCACGGGAAACCGGCTCCGGTACGGGAAGCCGGCGGCCGGCCGCGGCCCCGGGGAGCCCGAGCACCGCCGGTGCCACGGTGCGCCCGGAGTGCGCCCGGCGGCGAAGGGCGGGGTCCGGCAGGGTGTGCCGGACCGGGGCTCGTGAACAGGCCCGAATCGACTCGGGATTCGCCAACCGCCTTGCCGGGAAGGTGAATCCGGAGTACGCCGATGCGCGGGTGACGTGGCGGGACGGTAGGGTTAGCCTGCCCGGGCCGGGTGCCCTCGTTGGGTGGGGAGTCTCATGGAACAGATAGCAATGCGCAGCAGGCCCCGAGTGCCTGCCATCAACTGCGGGAGCAACGCGACCAGTACGCGCCTCGACCGCCATCTCGCCGTGCTGGCCGGCCCCGCCGTGCCGCAGCGCGAGACGGACGACGCCACTTCGCTGATGCGCGAGATCACCTCGCGTGACGTGTCTCGGGTCAAGTCGAGCCGGGGCGTCAAGGTGTCGCGGGTCTCGCTCTTCGCTCCGCTGCGGCGGCTCCGCCGCTCGCTCTTCGGCAGCCGCGGCTGAATCGTCCCGTTCCCGTACGGCACCCAGGCTCCGCCCGGCCGGTCAGGCCGGGCCCGCACCGGGGCGGTCCGCCCCAGGCGGTCGGTGGTTCAGCCGACCACGCCGTCCCGGCGCAGCGCTGAGATCTCCGCGCCCGTCCTCCCCAGGGCGCCCAGCAGCGCGTCGGTGTGTTCGCCGAGTGCGGGGACGCCGCCCATCAGCGGTGGCTCCCCGCCCGGCAGTCCGATCGGCGGCAGCAACGCGCGCAGCGGCCCCGCCGGGGACGCCACCTCCCGCCACCGGCCCCGGGCGGCGAGTTGCGGATGTCCGGCCAGTTCCGCGATCCCGTTGAGCCGTGCGCAGGCGATGCCCGCCTCCTCCAGCCGGTGCACCGCCTCGTCCGCGGACAGGGCGGCGAGGGTCTCCGCCACCACCGCGTCGGTCCGCTCCCGGTTCCGGGTGCGGGCGAGGTTCGTGCCATATGCCGGGTCGTCCGCCAGTTCGGGGCGGTGCAGCACCTGCGCGGCCAGCCGCCGCCACTCCCGGTCGTTCTGCACCGACAGCAGCACCAGCGTGCCGTCGGCCGTCGGATAGGCGTCGTACGGCGCGATGACGGCGTGCGCCATCCCGGTGCGAACGGGTGCGGTGCCGCCGTGCATTTCGTGGTGCAGCGGGTGCCCCATCCACTCGGCCAGCGCGTCGAACATCGACACCTCCACCGGCCCGCCGCGCCCGGTGCTGCCGCGCCGCAGCAGCGCGGCCAGCACCCCGGAGAAGGCGTACATGGCGGCGGCGATGTCGGCTGCCGGGACGCCGGCCTTGACCGGCTGTTCGGGAGTACCGGTGACGGAGACGAGGCCGGCCTCGCACTGCACCAACATGTCGTAGGCGCGCTTGTGCGTGTACGGGCCGTCGGGGCCGTAACCGGAGATGTCGACGGCGACGAGCCGCGGATGGCGCGCGCAGAGCGTGGCGGCGTCCAGGCCGAGCCGGGCGGCAGCGCCCTGCGCGAGGTTCTGCACGAATACGTCGGCGTCCGCGACCAGCTCCGCCAGCAGCCGCTGCCCGCGCGGGTCCTTGAGGTCGAGTGCGAGCGACTCCTTGCCCCGGTTGGCCCAGACGAAGTGCGAGGCCAGTCCGCGCGCCGCGGTGTCGTAGCCGCGCGCGAAGTCGCCACCGTCCGGCCGCTCCACCTTGATCACCCGGGCCCCCAGATCGGCGAGCTGGCGGGTGGCGAAGGGCGCGGAGACGGCCTGCTCGACGGCGACGACGGTGACGCCGTCCAGCGGGAGCGGCTGCGGTGGTGCGGGGCGGGCCGGAGAGTTGTCCATGGGCCGATGTCCTACCCTCTGCTCCGCCCGGCGCGCCAGGGGCGATCTTGCGCCCGGCGGCGCCGACGGGAGGCCGGGCCCCATCACGTACGGACCGAGGGACGGCCGGTGCGACGAGGATCACCGGCGCCGCCCCGGTACGGGAACCGGGCGCTGCCGTACGGCAGCCCGGGCGCGGGGCGCCGGGGCGCGGCCCGGCAGGGCGC
>DOWQ01000096.1 GCA_003519485.1 Streptomyces sp.
CCGGGCCGCCGGGACGACCCGTACCGCTGCCGCCCGTACCGCAGCCGCCAGGCGGACCGACGCTGCCCGCACCACTGCCGGACACGGCCCCCGACCCGGGCGCCGCCCCGGCGGCCACCGCGCCGTCCTCCGATCCGGAGCGCAGGACGCCCAGCATCTCCCTCAGCTCCGTCAGCGCCTGCCGCCCCATGTCCCCGACCAGGCCCGCGTTCCTCGCCGCCCGCTCCGGGTCCTTCACCGCCACCGCCTGCAGCGCGGCGGCGTGCACCACCATCAGGCTCACCCGGTGCGCCACCACGTCGTGCATCTCCCGCGCGATCCGGGTGCGTTCCTCGCCGCGCGCCCACTCGGCGCGCTCCTCCGCCCGGTCCGCGAGCAGCGACAGTTCCCGCTCCAGGCCGTCCGCACGCTCGCGCAGGCTCTCCACCAGCCGGCGCCGCGCGCCCACGTACAGCCCGAGGAACACCGGCGGCGCGGTCAGGCCGAGGGCTATCAGGATCGTGGTCAGCACCACCACCCACATCGGCGGCGTGTAGCCGTCCTGGCGCATGTCCTGATGGAACCGGATGAAAGTCACGAGCAGCGTCCCGACCAGCGACATCCCGGCCAGCACGGCCGTGATGCGCCGCGGCACCTCCGAGGCCGCCAGGCTGTAGAGGCCGACGACGCCCAGCAGGAAGCCCATCTCGGCGGGTGTGATCGCCACCGACACCAGCACCACGGCGATCGGCCGGCGCCGCCGCAGCAGCAGCGCCGATCCCGCCACGATTCCGAGCAGCACCCCCAGCGGCACCGGAATCCTCGCCTGGCCGGCGAACCACACCCCCTCCACCGCGCACTCCGCGGTCGACGCGACCGCGAGCACGATGTCCAGCACCATGCTCCGGCGCCGCCCCCACCACCACGGCCCCGCGGACGCGCCCCGCGTGACCGGTTCCGCGGCTACTACCCCCGTTGTGGTCATAACGTCCACCCTACGGGCGGCCGCCACGGATTTTTGAGCCCGGCACCCACACATGCGCGATTCGAACACGGTCGATTTCCACGACTTCCACACGAACTGTTGAACCAGCCGCATTTTCGACCGCTTCGCACAGGACAGCGATGACGCTGAGGTCATGACCGAGGTACGACGCCGGGACGGCGACGGAATGGGCGGCCTGCGTGACGGCTCCGCCGAAGGACAAGCCGTACGACCGTCGCGAGAGGGCAACCTTCGTCAACAGCGATCCGAGCATGATCGTTATGTACTCGGCGTGGCTGGATCTCCTTGATGTCGATTCGGAGCGCAGGCGCTTCTCAGTCATGATCCACGAATCGGCTGACGTCCCGAAGGCCGAACGCTTCTGGGCTGACCTTGTCGGTGCAGGCCCGGCCTCCTTCAGTAAGACCGTCCTGAAGAAGCACAACCCGAAGACCGTCCGCAAGAACGTCGGTGACGCGTACCACGGGTGCCTCGTCATCAACGTCCAGGGCAGCGCAGACCTGTACCGCAGGATCGAAGGCTGGTGGCGCGGATTGGTGGTGGAGGCAGAACGGCGGAAAGCGTAGGCTTGGCCCGCCATCCCGAGTTGCTCTGCTGGCACGGGCGCCCACACTTTGAATGTGGTCTTCGCAGGTTCGATTCCTGCCTCGGGAGCCTCTTCCCCCGGCTCCGACCGCGCGGTCGGGACCCGCGCGCGTTTCCGGCTGAAAACGCACCGGTATCCTTCGGGTGTCCACCACCCGAAGCCGAAGGGCACACCCGTGAGCGTCAACCGCCCGGCAGCCGTCGTCGTCCTCGCCGCTGGTGAGGGCACCCGTATGAAGTCGGCGACTCCCAAGGTCCTGCATTCGATCTGCGGCCGCTCCCTCGTCGGACACGTCGTGGCCGCCTCCCGCGAGCTCGGCCCCGGGCAGCTCGTCGTGGTCGTCGGCCACGCCCGCGAGCAGGTCTCCGCGCACCTGGCCGAGATCGACCCCGCCGCCCGGACCGCCGTGCAGGACGAGCAGAACGGCACCGGGCACGCCGTACGGATGGGCCTGGAGGCGCTGGCGGCGGACGGGATCCCCGCCGACGGGACCGTGGTCGTCGTCTGCGGCGACACCCCGCTGCTCACCGGTGAAACGCTCCGGCAGCTGGCCGGGACGCACGAGGAGGGCGGGAACGCCGTCACCGTGCTCACCGCCCAGGTGCCGGACTCCACCGGCTACGGCCGGATCGTGCGCGACCCGGCCGGCGGCTCGGTCACCGCGATCGTCGAGCACAAGGACGCCACCGACGCGCAGCGGGCCATCACCGAGATCAACTCCGGGGTGTTCGCCTTCGACGGGCGGCTGCTCGCCGATGCGCTCGGCAAGGTCCGCACCGACAACAGCCAGGGCGAGGAGTACCTCACCGATGTGCTCGGCATTCTGCGTGAGGCCGGTCACCGGGTCGGGGCCTGCGTGGCGGCGGATCACCGGGAGATCCTGGGGATCAACAACCGGGTGCAGCTCGCGGAGGCACGCCGGCTGCTGAACGGGCGGCTGCTGGAGTCCGCGATGCTCAGCGGCGTCACCGTGGTCGATCCGGCGACGACGTGGGTGGACGCGACGGTGACGTTCGAGCCGGACTCCTTGGTCCATCCCGGCACGCAGTTGCACGGTTCGACGCACCTCGCGTCCGGCGCCGAGGTCGGGCCCGACTGCACGCTGACGGACACGGCCGTGGGCGAGGGCGCCCGGGTGGTCCGTACGGTCGCGGACGGCGCGGAGGTCGGTCCGGAGGCGTCCGTCGGCCCGTACGCCTATCTGCGCCCCGGCACGCGGCTCGGCCGCAGGTCGAAGGCCGGTACGTACGTCGAGATGAAGAACGCCGAGATCGGCGAGGGCACCAAGGTGCCGCACCTCTCCTACGTCGGCGACGCCTCGATCGGTGAGTACACCAACATCGGGGCGGCCAGCGTCTTCGTGAACTACGACGGCGTGCACAAGCACCGGACCACCGTCGGCTCACACTGCAAGACGGGCTCGGACAATATGTTTGTGGCTCCCGTCACGGTCGGGGACGGCGCCTACACGGCGGCCGGCTCCGTCATCACCAAGGATGTACCCCCGGGTTCACTCGCGGTCGCACGCGGCCAGCAGCGGAACATCGAGGGTTGGGTGGCTCGAAAGCGCCCGGGAAGCGCCGCCGCGCAGGCCGCTTCCGCAGCTCGCCGCGAAGAAGCGGGCGAGCAGTGACCGTCCTCGTGTACGCCTGTGCGGGGCGTACCGTGAGAAATGCACGCAATGTGCCCCCTCAGACAAATGTCGTTGGCAAGGAGACTCTGCTGTGACCGGGATCAAGACGACCGGCGAGAAGAAGCTGATGCTCTTCTCCGGCCGCGCCCACCCCGAGCTCGCCAAGGAGGTCGCGGAGAACTTGGGCGTGGCCCTGGTCCCGACGAAGGTTTTCGACTTCGCCAACGGTGAGATCTACGTCCGCTACCAGGAGTCCGCGCGGGGCGCGAACTGCTTCCTGATGCAGAGCCACACGGCTCCCATCAACAAATGGATCATGGAACAGCTGATCATGATCGATGCTCTGAAGCGGGCCTCGGCCCGGAGCATCACCGTGATTCTGCCGTTCTTCGGCTATGCCCGGCAGGACAAGAAGCACCGCGGCCGGGAGCCGATCTCGGCCCGGCTGATCGCGGACCTGCTGAAGTGCGCCGGCGCGGACCGTATCCTCACGATCGATCTGCACACGGATCAGATCCAGGGCTTCTTCGACGGTCCGGTGGATCACCTGTTCGCGCTGCCGCTGCTCGCCGACTACGTGGGCGCGAAGGTGGACCGGTCCAAGCTGACGGTGGTGTCCCCGGACGCCGGCCGGGTGCGGGTCGCGGACCGCTGGTGCGACCGGCTGGGCGCGCCGCTGGCCATCGTGCACAAGCGGCGGGACAAGGACGTGGCGAACCAGGTCACCGTGCACGAGGTCGTCGGTGACGTGAAGGGCCGGGTCTGTGTCCTGGTCGACGACATGATCGACACCGGTGGCACGATCTGCGCGGCGGCCGACGCGCTGTTCGCGAACGGTGCGGAGGACGTCATCGTGACGGCGACGCACGGTGTGCTGTCGGGTCCGGCGGCCGACCGGCTGAAGAACTCCAAGGTGAGCGAGTTCGTCTTCACCAACACCTTGCCGACGCCGTCCGAGCTCGAGCAGGGTCTGGACAAGATCACGGTGCTGTCGATGGCGCCGACGATCGCCCGCGCGGTGCGCGAGGTGTTCGAGGACGGCTCGGTGACGAGCCTCTTCGACGAGCAGGCCTGACCGCTCGCGCCCCCGGGCGCGGTGATCGACTTTGGGGCGGCCTCTCCGCCGGGTAGACTCACGGAGTTGCTCGGCGAGGGAGGCCGCACCTGTGTGCGGCATCCGTTATCGACGCGCTCTTCGTAGCAGGTCTGTCGTGGGCCGGGTGACGGCCGTCAGATCCGTACAGCGATTTCGCTGACTGCGAGTACGAGGAGTGCAGCCATGGCTGAGTACAAGATTCCCGCCGAGGTCCGTTCGGAGTTCGGCAAGGGCGCGTCGCGCCGCCTCCGCCGCGAGAGCAAGGTCCCCGGCGTCATCTACGGTCACGGCGGCGAGCCGGTCCACGTGGCGCTCCCCAGCTACGACCTGATGATGGCGCTCAAGACGTCGAACGTGCTGATCAGCCTCGACGTCGAAGGCAAGAGCCGGCTCGTCATCCCGAAGGCGGTCCAGCGCGAGGCCATCCGCGGCTTCCTCGTCCACATCGACCTGCTCGCCGTCAAGAAGGGCGAGAAGGTCGTCGTGGACGTGCCGTTCCACATCGAGGGCGAGCTGGCCCCGGGAGGCCACCTGCTGGAGCACATGATGGACGCGCTGTCGGTCGAGGCCGAGGCGACCAACATCCCGGACTCCTTCACCGTCTCCATCGAGGGCCTGGCCGCAGGCGACTCCGTCAAGGCGAAGGATGTTCCGCTGCCGGTCGGCACCACGCTGGCCGTCGACGACGACGCCGTGCTGCTCCAGGTGCTCGCCACCCAGGCCGAGGCCGCCGAGGGCGAAGAGGGTGCGGAGGCCTGAGCCTCCCTTCCCCGCTGAAGCACCCGCAGTCCGCCGCCCCGCTCCGCTGGAGCGGGGCGGCGTTCGTGTATCCCTGTATCCAGACCACCGGCAGGAGAGACGTTGATGAGCGATGTGGACAGCCCCTGGCTGATCGTGGGTCTGGGCAACCCCGGGCCGGAGTATGCGGCGAACCGGCACAATGCCGGCTTCATGGTGGCCGATCTGCTCGCGGGGCGGATGGGCGGCCGGTTCAAGGCGCACCGGGCGCGGGCCCAGGTCGTGGAGGGGCGGCTGGGCGCGCCGGGTCCGGGGAGCCGGCGGGTGGTGATCGCGAAGCCGCTGTCGTACATGAACCTGTCCGGTGGTCCGGTCGCTGCGCTGCGGGACTTCTACAAGGTGCCGGTGGACCGGATCGTGGCGGTGCACGACGAGCTGGACATCGACTTCGGGTCGCTGCGGCTGAAGCAGGGCGGCGGCGACAACGGCCACAACGGGCTGAAGTCGATGACGAAGTCGATGGGCGCGGAGTACTTCCGGGTGCGGTTCGGGGTCGGCAGGCCGCCGGGGCGGATGGATGTGGCGGCGTTCGTGCTGAAGGACTTCTCGTCGGTGGAGCGCAAGGAGCTGGACTACCTCGTGGACCGGGCGGCGGACGCCGTGGAGTCGCTGATCGAGAACGGCCTGTCGCGGGCCCAGTCGGCGTACAACAGCTGACATGAGGGCGTACGGCGGCTAACGGGACAGTTGTGGCCAAGGCGACGGTCCGGAGTTGACCGAGTGGATTCCCATGGCCAAGGATCGGCGGCATGGCCCCTACCAAGTCGAAGCGCTCCTTTGCCAGGCGGCTGGGCGAGAGCACCTACGGACTGCTGTTGGTCGGCAAGCACGCGGTGATGGCTGGGGTGGCGCTGCTGGTGCTGGTGGCGGGCGTGTGGACGTCGTGGGACACGGCGCAGCACGCGATGCTGACGAAGGGCCGGGAGCGCGGCACGCTGACGATCGAGCGCTGCGACGCGGACGCCTGTACGGGGCCGTTCGTGGCGGCTGCTCCGGCGGGGGCGGACCGGCCGGAGGTGGCGATCGACAAGGCGGTCACCGACGAGCGGGGTGAGCGGCTGGCGGTGGCGGTGAAGCCGGGGACGGACGAGGTCGTACGGACCGGTCCCGCGGGGGTGCTGTACGCGTGGGTGCCGTTCGCGGGTTCGCTGCTGCTGGCGGCCGTCGTGGTGGCGGGCGGCCTGCGGATGCGGCGTACGGCGTGGGCGCTGGCGCTGCTGGGCGTGGCGCTGCTGTGCGGCACGTTCTTCGCTCTCTGAGCGCGGCGGCTGTACCCGCACAGGGCCCCTGCCCGTACCCGGGCGATCCGCGCCGTGCCCGTACACGGAGAGCTCGCGCACGTAAAGCCCGTGCCGTGCCCGGACAGGTCCTCGCCGTACGGCNNCGGCGCGTTGTGCTCGCACGGCCGGGTGTCGTCCCCCGCCCGTACGGGTCGCGGGGTCAGCCCGTGTTGCGGAGTCCCGCGGCCACGCCGTTCACCGTGAGCAGCAGGGCGCGGGAGAGCAGCGGGTCGGGCTCCTCGCCGGCGGCGGCCGCCCGCCGCTGCCGGTCCAGGAGGGCGACCTGGAGGTAGGAGATCGGGTCGAGGTAGGCGTCCCGGATCTGGAAGGTCTGCTGGAGGACGGGGTGGGCGTGGAGGAGTTCCTTCCCGCCGGTGATCCGCAGGACTTCCTGGACCGTGAGGTCGTGCTCGGCCTCGATGGCGTCGTAGACGTGCTTGAGCTCGTCGGGGACGAGCGTGTCGACGTAGTGCCGGGCGATCCGCAGGTCGGTCTTGGCGAGCGTCATCTCGACGTTGGAGAGGAAGTTCTGGAAGAAGTGCCAGTGCTCGCTCATCTCGCTCAGCACGCCGTCGAGGCCGGCCTCGCGGGCGGCCCTGAGGCCGGTGCCCACGCCGTACCAGCCGGGGACGATCTGCCGGGACTGGGTCCAGCCGAACACCCACGGGATGGCGCGCAGCCCGTCGAGCCCGGCGCCGGAGTCCGGCCGGCGGGAGGGCCGGGAGCCCAGGTGCAGGTCGGCGAGCTGGTCGACGGGGGTGGAGGCGAAGAAGTAGGCCGGGAGGTCCGGGTCCTCGACGAGCCCGCGGTAGGCGCCGTGGGATGCCTCGGAGACGGTGTCCATGGCGGCGTCCCAGCGGGCGAGCGCCTCGTCCGACTGGCGGGGGGCGGTGTGCAGCGCGGACGCCTGGAGCGTCGCGGCGACGGTGAGCTCCAGGTTCTCCCGGGCCAGCGACGGCACGAGGTACTTGTCGGAGATGACCTCGCCCTGCTCGGTCACCTTGATCTCGCCCTCCAGGGTGCCCCAGGGCTGGGCGAGGATGGCGTCGTGGGACGGGCCGCCGCCGCGGCCGACGGTGCCGCCGCGGCCGTGGAAGAGGCGGAGCCGTACGCCGTGCCGGTGGGCGACGTCGCGGAGCCGGCGCTGGGCGCGGTGGATCTCCCACTGGCTGGTGGTGATGCCGCCGAACTTCGAGGAGTCGGAGTAGCCGAGCATGACCTCCTGGACGTCGCCGCGCAGGGCGACGAGGCGCCGGTAGGAGGGGTCGGCGAGCATGCCGTCGAGGATGACGTCGGCGGCGCGCAGCTCGTCAGTGGTCTCCAGGAGCGGCACGATGCCGATCTTGGCCCAGCCGGCGTGCAGGTCGATGAGCCCGGCCTCGCGGGCGAGGACGGCGGCGGCGAAGACGTCGTCGGCGCCCTGGCACATGGAGATGATGTACGACTCGACGACCTCGGGCCCGAACCGCTCCTGGGCGTCGGCGACGGTGGCGAAGACGCCGAGGGTGTTGGCGCCGGCGGCGTCGAGCGGGGCGGGGCTGGGGGCCAGCGGGCGGCGGGAGCGGAGCTCCTTGGCGAGCAGCTTGGTCCGGTAGTCGCGCGGCATGTCGGCGTAGCGCCAGGACTCCTCGCCGAGCCGGTCGAAGAGCTGGCCGAGGGCGTGGTGGTGGGCGTCGGCGTGTTCGCGTACGTCCATGGTGGCGAGCTGGAGGCCGAAGGCGGCGAGGGTGCGGATGGTGCGGTCGAGGTGGCCGTCGGAGAAGAGGCCGCCGCGGTGGGCGCGCAGCGAGTCCTGGATGAGGACGAGGTCCTCGAGCAGTTCCGCGGTGCCGAGGTAGTCGCGGCCCTCCTGGTGCCGGGAACCGGCGGCCAGCCGCTCGCGGGTGTTGACGAGCTTCTGCCGGATGCAGGTGGCCTTGAGCCGGTAGGGCTCCTCGGCGTTGAGCCGCTTGTAGCGGGGGCTGATGCCGGGGAGCCGCTCCAGGTCCATCGACAGCGAGTCGAGGAGTTCCTGGGTGGCGCCGGTGTAGCGGATGGAGTTGGACAGCAGGCCGCGCAGCTGGTCGACGAGTTCGAGGGCGTCGGTGATGCCGTGCTCGTGCTGGAGGATCAGGACGTCGCGGGTGACGTCGGGGGTGACGTTGGGGTTGCCGTCGCGGTCGCCGCCGATCCAGGTGCCGAAGGTGAGCGGGCGGGTGCCGGGCGGCAGGTCGACGCCGACCCGCGCCAGCTCGGCGGCCAGGTCCTCCAGGACGTCGCCGACGGCGCCGGCGTGCAGCTCGTCGAGGTAGTAGATGGCGTTGCGGGCCTCGTCGGCGGGCTCGGGGCGGACGACGCGGAGCTCGTCGGTCTGCCAGACGAGGTCGATGTTCTCGGCGAGCCGGAGGTCCGCGCGGCGGCGGTCGCCGCCCTCGGCGGGGGTCTCCAGGAGCGCGGCGATGCGGCGGAGCTTGTTGAGGACGCTGCGGCGGGCGGCCTCGGTGGGGTGCGCGGTGAAGACGGGCCGGACGTTGAGGTTCTGGACCGTCCGGCGGAGGTGCTCGGGGTCGGCGTCCTTGAGCCGGTCGGCCGTACGGGCGAGCAGGCCGCCCTCGGCGGCGCGCCGGGCGCGGAGCTCCTTGCCGCGGTGCACCTGCTCGGTGACATTGGCCAGGTGGAAGTACGTGGAGAAGGCGCGGACCAGCTTTGCCGCCGTGGGCAGGTCCGTCTCACCGAGGAGAGCGGCGGCGGCCTCACCGTCCGAACGGGTGAGTGCGCGGACCCGTTCCACGAGGTCGAGGAGCTCCGGTCCCTCCTGGCGGACGAGGGTCTCGCCGAGGAGGTCGCCGAGGCGGCGGATGTCGGCCCGCAGCGGGGCGTTGTCGTTGGTCTCGGTCGTGAGGTCGGCACTGCTCACAGGTGCGGCTCCTTGCATGGATGAGCACATTGGCGGGGTGCGGACCGCGCTGTCCGGCTGCTTCCAGGATAGGTTCCCGTGCCGTCACGTTATCCACAGCCCTGTTGACCGTGCTCCAGAGCCCTGCTCATACTTACGATTCCGTAGGTTACGCATCCGTAGCCATGTCTCCAGCCCGGTGAGGGACGCCCCCCATGACCCCAGGTTCCGATGTGATCGACAACGCGCCGAAGGCCGCCGACACCGCTTCGCTCCCCTCCGCAACGCTCGGTGGCGACCGGAAGAGGTCACTCGAGCAGATCACCCTGCTGTTCTTCATCGCCGTGCCTTTCCTGGCCCTGCTCGCGGCGGTGCCGCTGGCGTGGGGGTGGGGGGTGAGCTGGCTGGATCTGGGTCTGCTGGTGGGGATGTACTTCCTCGGCTGCCACGGCATCACCATCGGCTTCCACCGGTATTTCACCCATGGCGCCTTCAAGGCGAAGCGGCCGCTGCGGATCGCGCTCGCCATCGCGGGCTCCATGGCCGTCGAGGGCCCGCTGGTGCGCTGGGTGGCCGACCACCGCAAGCACCACAAGTTCTCCGACGCCGAGGGCGACCCGCATTCGCCGTGGCGGTTCGGTGAGACGGTCCCGGCGCTGCTCAAGGGCCTGTGGTGGGCCCACATGGGCTGGATGTTCGACGAGGAGCGCACCCCGCAGCACAAGTACGCGCCGGATCTGATCAAGGACACGGCGATCCGCCGGATCTCCCGGCAGTTCCTGCTCTGGACGCTGCTGTCGCTGGCCATCCCGCCGCTGGTGGGCGGCCTGGTGACCGGGTCCTGGACGGGTGCGCTGACGGCCTTCTTCTGGGGCTCGCTGGTGCGGGTGTCGCTGCTGCACCACGTGACCTGGTCGATCAACTCGATCTGCCACGCGGTCGGCAAGCGGCCGTTCAAGTCCCGGGACCGCTCCGGGAACGTCTGGTGGCTGGCCGTCCTGTCGTGCGGCGAGTCCTGGCACAACCTGCACCACGCCGACCCGACGTCCGCCCGGCACGGCGTGATGCGGGGGCAGATCGACTCCAGCGCCCGGCTCATCCGCTGGTTCGAGCGGCTCGGCTGGGCGTACGACGCGCGCTGGCCGAGCGAGGCCCGTATCGACTCCCGGCGGAAGGCCGAGAACTCCCGCGAAGCAGCGGCCTCCAAGGCGGCATGATTGAGGGCGTGGCGATCGATGGAAGCAGCAGCGAGAAGAGCAAGTCCCCGCCCGGCCGGCGAGGCCGCCGTGTCCGGATGACCGGCAAGGAGCGCCGGGAGCAACTGCTGGACATCGGCCGCGCACTCTTCGCCGAGAAGGGCTTCGAGGGCACCTCGGTGGAGGAGATCGCCGCGAAGGCCGGGGTCTCCAAGCCGGTGGTGTACGAGCACTTCGGCGGCANNGGCAAGGAGGGCCTGTACGCGGTGGTGGTGGACCGCGAGATGCGCAAGCTCCTGGAGATGGTGACCAACGGGCTGACCGCGGGGCACCCGCGCGAGCTGTGCGAGCAGGCGGCCTTCGCTCTGCTCGACTACATCGAGACGTATACGGACGGCTTCCGGATCCTGGTCCGCGACTCGCCGGTGGCCCAGTCCACCGGCACCTTCGCGTCGCTGATCAGCGATATCGCCACCCAGGTCGAGGACATCCTCGGCACGGAGTTCAAGGCCCGGGGCTTCGACCCGAAGCTGGCGCCGCTCTACGCNNCAGGCGCTGGTGGGCATGGTCGCGCTGACGGGCCAGTGGTGGCTGGACGTCCGCAAGCCGAAGAAGGCCGAGGTGGCCGCCCATCTGGTGAACCTGGCCTGGCACGGCCTGGACGGGCTGGAGCAGAAGCCGCGGCTGATAGGCCACCGCAAGCACTGACGCGCCCGCCCGGCCGTACGGGGGTGGTCGGCGCCGGCCGTCCACC
>DOWQ01000678.1 GCA_003519485.1 Streptomyces sp.
GCCGCCGGCAGACCGGCCGGCCCCGCGTGGGACGGAGAGCGGCAGTGACCGGGCCCGCCGCCGAACCCGCGCCGCGAGGCGGGCCGCTGCCCGGCCACGACGGGCTGCCGCGCTGCCCCTGGGGGCTGTCCGCCGAGGAGTACGTCGCGTACCACGACACCGAGTGGGGCCGCCCGGTCCACGGCGACGACGCCCTCTATGAGCGGCTGTGCCTGGAGGCGTTCCAGTCCGGGCTGTCCTGGCTCACCATCCTCCGCCGGCGCGAGGGCTTCCGGGCGGCCTTCGCGGGCTTCTCGATCCCGGCCGTCGCGGCCTTTGCCCAGGAGGACGTGGAGCGGCTGCTCACCGACACCCGGATCATCCGGAACCGCGCCAAGATCGAGGCTGCGGTGGCCAACGCCCGCGTGGCCGCCGGCTGGTCCGAGGGCGAACTGGACGCCCTGATCTGGTCCTACGCGTCCGGCGCCCCGAGCCGCCCGGCGCCCCGTACGATCGCGGACGTCCCCGCCATCACCCCCGAGTCGGCGGCGCTGGCGAAGGACCTCAAGAAGCGCGGATTCCGCTTCGTCGGCCCCACCACGGCCTATGCGCTGATGCAGGCGTGCGGCCTGGTGAACGACCACCTGGCGGAGTGCTCGGCCAGGCTGCTGCCGGTGGCCTAGACGCCCGCGCCGCCGGGCGCTCAGCGGCTCGCGCCACCGGGCCACCTGCCGCTCGAGCAGTCAGCGCCGCGCGCCGCCCGGCCTTCCGGCCACCGGGTCACCGGACCGCCGGTCCGTGAGCGGTTCCGCACCGCCGTCCGTCAGCGCCGCGCGCCGCCGTCACTCACCCGAGTTTTTCCCGCAGGTGGGTGACGGCGGCCGGAGCGCCGTTCACCGTCCCAGGAACCTCGGCTTCTCCTTCTTCACGAACGCCGCCACCGCGATCGCGTGGTCCTCGGAGGCCCCCGCCCGGGTCTGGAGTTCGTCCTCCTTGGCCAGCGTCTCGGCGAACGAGTGCTCGGCCCCGTAGGCCATCGACTCCTTGATGGCGGCGTACGCGGCGGTCGGCCCCTTCGCGAGCCGGCGGGCCACGGAAGCCGCCTCCTCGGCGAGGCCGTCCGCCGGCACGACCCGGTTCACCATGCCGATGGCCAGGGCCTCCTGGGCGTCCACATTGCGCGGGAACAGCATCAGATCCGCGGCGCGCCCGTGGCCGACCAGCCGGGGCAGCGTCCAGGAGACGCCCGAGTCGGCGGTGAGCGCGACGCCCGCGAAGGAGGTGTTGAAGACGGCAGTGCCGGCGGCGATCCGGTAGTCGGCGGCGAAGGCGAATCCCGCCCCGGCGCCCGCCGCCGCGCCGTTGACCGCCACGACCACGGGTTTGGGCATGTCGGCGATGGCCGTCGCGATCGGGTTGTAGTGCTTCCGCACGGTCTCCATGGTGCTGCCGCCGCCCGACTCGCGGTCGGCGGTCAGCGAACCGATGTGCTCCTTGAGGTCCTGGCCGACGCAGAAGGCCCGGCCGTTGCCGGTGAGCAGTACGGCCCGTACGGCGGGATCGTCCGCGGCCTGCCGCAGGGCGTCCCGCAGAGCTTCCTTGAGCTCGGTGTTCAGGGCGTTCATGGCATCGGGACGATTCAAGGTGATCGTCGCGAGCCCGTCGGTCACCTCGTGGAGCACGGTGTCGGCCATCGCCGGGGTACCTCCGTATCGGCTGGTCTGGGGCGGTCTGCGGACAGCATGACGGAGATCACCGCCGGCGGATATGTGACCTGCGTCAAAGAAACCTGGTGGCGGAGGCGGCGGAGTATGGCAGCCTCCTGGCCTAATTGTCGGGTTTTGCGCGGCTGCGTTGCGCAAGCGATGCCGACCGATGTTGTTCATCGGGTCCCGCCATGCGGGATAATGACCTGGAAGCAATGTGTTCGATGCCGGTGACGCTGCATTTCATGGAGCCGTCGGCTGACTATGAGCTGGTTTCAGGAAGGGGAACGAGCATGGCGGCCATGAAGCCGCGGACGGGCGACGGCCCGCTCGAGGTGACCAAGGAGGGGCGGGGCATCGTCATGCGCGTTCCGCTCGAAGGGGGCGGTCGGCTCGTGGTTGAGCTGACACCCGACGAGGCCGACGCGCTCGGCGATGCCCTCAAGAAGGTCGTCGGCTGAGGAGCCAGGTCACGACATCCGTACTGCTGCCCCGGCGCATGCCGTGTACTCCGGTACACGGCGTCCGCCGGGGCAGCGGCGTGCCGGGGCAGAACACAGCGAAGTGCAAGGGGCCCCAGAGCCGGAAGCGCGGTGAGCCGGCCCGGTGTCCTACTGGGCGCGCTTGACCGCGCAGAGGAGACCGTCGCCGACCGGCAGCAGCGAGGACAGCAGCAGCGAGCTCTCCCGTACGGTCCGCAGCAGCTCGCGCAGCCGCTGCACTTCCGCGGCCGGGGCCGAGGCGTCCACGGTGCGGCCGTCGGCGAAGACGCCCTCGAAGACGACGACGCCGCCGGGGCGCAGCAGCCGCAGTGACTCGTCGAGGTAGTCGAGGCATTCCGTGCGGTCCCCGTCGCAGAAGACGAGGTCGTATCCGCCGTCGGCGAGGCGGGGCAGTACGTCGAGGGCCCGGCCGGGGATGAACCGGGCGCGGTTGCCGGTGAAGCCGGCCGCGCGGAAGGCCTGGCGCGCGAACTGCTGGCACTCGGGCTCGGTGTCCACGGTGGTGAGCACGCCGTCGGGCCGCATCCCGCGCAGCAGGTGGATGCCGGAGACGCCGGTGCCGGTGCCGATCTCGGCCACCGACTTCGCGTCCGCCGTCGCGGCAAGCAGGCACAGGGCGGCACCGGTGCCGGCCGACACCGGGCGAAGCCCTGTCTCACGAGCCCGGTCACGGGCCCAGTGCAGTGCCTCCTCCTCGGCGACGAACGCATCGGCGAACGCCCAGCTCGTCCGCTGGTTGCCGGTAATGGCCCTCTCCTGTCCCCGTGAGTCGACGCAACCGTGACTGTATCCGCTGCCCCGGGAACCCGCTGATGGGACCGGACGTTGAACGCAGGGAGGAAAAATGGGGGTGGGAAAGCGGTGAATAAAAAGAGGGTCAAAGATGCTTATCCGGAGCTAACGGGCGAGGTGGATATGGTAGGGGCTCTACTGGACACCACCAGAGCCGATAGGGGAGGTGCGGCTGTATCCGGTGACCGCGGAGTGCTCAGGCGCTTTCGCCGGTCGGCCGGTGAGCCGAAATCTGTGACCGACACCGCTGACCGTTCCCGCTCCCGGAGCCTCAAGGGCACGGGAGGGACCCCCACGGCCGATTCCTCCGCCACCGCCACCTTCTCGACCACGGCGTCGTTCGACGAGGGGGAAACGCCGGCCTGGACCCCTCCCAGCTGGGAGGAGATCGTCAGCACCCACAGCGCGCGGGTCTACCGTCTCGCCTACCGGCTGACGGGCAACCAGCACGACGCCGAGGACCTCACGCAGGAGGTCTTCGTCCGCGTCTTCCGCTCGCTGTCGACCTACACCCCCGGCACCTTCGAGGGCTGGTTGCACCGGATCACCACCAATCTCTTCCTGGACATGGTCCGCCGCCGCCAGCGCATCCGCTTCGACGCGCTCGGTGACGACGCGGCCGAGCGGCTCCCCAGCCGGGAGCCCTCCCCGCAGCAGCACTTCCACGACGCCCACTTCGACGCCGATGTGCAGCAGGCCCTGGACACCCTCGCGCCCGAGTTCCGCGCGGCGGTCGTGCTGTGCGACATCGAGGGGCTGTCCTACGAGGAGATCGCCGCGACGCTCGGCGTGAAGCTCGGCACCGTACGCAGCCGTATCCACCGCGGCCGCTCGCATCTGCGCAAGGCCCTTCAGCACCGTTCGCCCGCCGCCCGCGCCGAACAGCAGCGCGCCCTCGCCGCCGCCACGCCGGGGTGCGGAGGAGAGGGCGGGACGGCGTGACCGGATCCGGCGGCGCGAGCTCCGCCGAGCAGCATCTGGGCGATCACCTCGCGGCGCTGGTCGACGGGGAGCTCGGCCACGACCTCCGCGAGCGGGTGCTCGCCCATCTGGCCACCTGCGGCCGGTGCAAGGCGGAGGCCGACGAGCAGCGGCGGCTGAAGAACGTCTTCGCCCGGACGGCACCCCCGCCGCCCTCGGAGGGGCTGCTCGCCCGGCTCCAGGGGCTGCCCGGCGGTGACGACGGTTCGCGGAGCGGTCCGGACGATCCGTTCGGCGGCTCCGGCACCCGTGGCTTCGGCGAGAACGCCCTCGGCCGCCGGCCCGGCTCAGCCGGCGGTCCGCCCGGCGATCACGCGGCGGCCGTCG
>DOWQ01000117.1 GCA_003519485.1 Streptomyces sp.
CGCGCCCGGCTCCGTGCCCGCGTCCGGCCCGATTCCGGCGCCCGTGCCCGCGTCCGCCCCGGCCTCCGTCACCGTGCCCACGCCCTGCTCCGCCGACCACGCCGGCACTCGCGACGCCCGCATCTCCGCCATCCCCGCCAGCTCCCCGCATCCGTTGCACTCCGCGCCCTCGCCCGCCCCGCGAGCGCCGTCCTCCACCGACCGCACGACCGTACCGCCGGCGGCCGACACCCGGCACTCCCCTGTGGAAAACTCGGCGCAGGGCGCTCCGGCCCCGCCATGACGTGCGAGAAGGGCAGCATGACCAGCGAGAAGCCCGACGGGAACGCCGGGCGCGGTGACTTGATCGGCACCATCCAGCGGGAGCTCACCGAGTTCGCCCGCCGCTCCCGTGCCACCGCCATCCGCATCCACCCGGAGCTGCCGCTGGTGTCGTACACGCTGCTGGCGCACGTCGACGCCCGGCAGGGGTGCAGTGCGACCGAGCTCGCGGCGCACTATCTTCTCGACAAATCGACAGTGAGCCGCCAGGTCTCCGCGCTGGAACGCCTCGGCCTGGTCGAGCGCCGTTCCGACCCGGCCGACCACCGGGTTGCAGATCGTGCACTGCACTGCGGCCGGCGACCGGGCGCTGCGGCAGGCCCGCGAAGGCCGTCAGGAAGCCATCAGCGCCCGGGTGGCGGACTGGGGAACCGACGACCTCGCCCGTTCGCCGACCTGCTGAGCCGCTACAACACGGCCCCGGGCGGTCCCCCGCGCGGTCCGGAACCCGCCTGAGCGTGGACTCCCCGGGGCGGGCCGGCCGTGCCGCGGCCCGGCCCGTACGGTCCGCCCGCACCGTCTCCCCCGTACGCACCGCGCCCCCGCACCGCCACACGCGGCCCGCTCAACCGCCCCTGACGTGCCGCTGTACCCTCCGGTCAGCTCCGGCCGCCCCGTCGGCCGCCCGGTCCGCTGCTGCCCACTCCGCCGCTGTCACTCCGCTCCATCCCGCACAGCGCCGACCAGTGGACTGCCCCTTGCGCCGACCGGCCGAGCAGCGTAGGACAGCCGCCGAGCACGACCCCGACCCGCAGCACTGCCTGAGAGGGATTCCATGACCCAGGACGCGCCACCCCAGGCCCATTTCGCCGATCACCAGGCGTTGATCTACTTCAACGGCATGTTCCTGGGGCAGACCCCACAGATCACCACCGACCTCGCGGCCCTGGAGACCGAGGCGGCCGAAGTCCTGGACGCGGCGGCGATGGGCTACATCGTGCCCAGCGCCGGCAGCGGGGCGACCGCGCGCGCCAACATGGCCGCGTTCGACCGCTGGCGGATCGTCCCCCGGATGCTGCGCGACCACTCCGTACGCGACCTGTCGACGACGATCCTGGGCGAGACGCTGCCCGCGCCCGTGCTCTTCGGCCCCGTGGGCGTGCAGACCCTGGCGCATCCCGAGGGCGAGCTGGCGACGGCCCGCGCGGCCACCGCGCTGGGGCTGCCCTACGTCCACTCCACGCAAGCGGGCCATTCGATCGAACAGGCGGCCGAAGCAAGCGGCGAGGGCCCGCGGTGGTACCAGCTGTACTGGCCCAACGACCCCGAGCTGTGCGTGAGCCTGCTGCGGCGCGCGAAGGCGGCCGGATACACCCACCTGGTGATCACTCTCGACACCACACTGCTCGGCTGGCGCCCGGCCGATCTGGACCGCGGCTATCTGCCGTTCCTGGCGGCCGAGGGCATCGCCAACTACACCAGCGACCCGGTCTTCCGCGCCCGGCTGGAGAAGTCGCCCGAGGAGGATCCGGGCGCCGCCGGCGTCGCGTTCGCGCAGGTGTTCCCCAACCCGGGGCTGTCCTGGGACCAGCTGCCGTTCATACGTGAGCACTGGGACGGCCCGGTCCTGCTCAAGGGCATCCAGTGCGTGGCCGACGCCGAGCTCGCGGTCGAACACGGCATCGAGGGCATCGTGGTCTCCAACCACGGCGGTCGGCAGGTCGACGGGGCACTCGCCTCACTGGACGCGCTGCCGGCAATCGCCGAGGCGGTGGGCGACCGGACGACGGTGCTGTTCGACTCGGGCGTCCGTACGGGCCCTGACGTCTTCAAAGCGCTGGCGCTGGGGGCCCGGGCCGTGCTCGTCGGACGTCCGTATCTCTACGGCCTGGCCCTCGCCGGACAGGCCGGTGTGGAGCACGTCATGCGGTGCCTGCTCGCCGAGCTCGACCTGACCCTGGCCAACGCGGGATATTCCAGCCTCCGCGAGCTGACACCCGAGTCCCTGTCCCGGGCCACCTGACGGACCCCGCGTCACGGCTGTCGCGCCGTGCCCGCGCCGCGCCCGCACCGGGCGCCGCAGCACCATCGCCAACGGCCGGGGCCCGGCTCCGGGCCCCGGCCGGGCAGTTTGCGACAGGTGGCCCCCGGCCACCGGCAGCAGGTACTCGTGACCGCCGGGAGTGGGACGGGCGCCAGCCGGGGCGACGCCGCGTCGATGGCAGAAGAACCCGCCCTCGGGCGGGCCGCGTCACTGCGGGGACCCCGCCGTCCGAGGCCTCCTCCCCAGCCTCTCCTCACCGAGGGCCGTCAACATCCGGCGGAGACGATCCAGCACCCACCGACGGCGGCCCCGCTGGTGATTCCCGTGAGGCCGTGACGCACGTCGGTCCTGCAGAGATCCGCCGGAACAGTGCGATCAAATGACCACTCATATGCCTGGTACGGCCGCCGAATGGTTGCCGACGGCGCCGACCCGAATGCCTCTCCGAACGTTCGCACGATGCGCAATCTTGATTCTCGGGTCCCTCCCTAGAATTCCTGTGCGTAGTCGAAGCCGGCACGCCCCGGGCAAGGTCAGGGAGCGTCGGGCACGGAAAGGAAGTGCCCATGCACGGGGGGCGCCTGGGTTTGGGTCAGGGGACTGCCCTGTACATGGGTGCGGTGCTGGGACCGGGGGTGCTGGCCCTGCCCGCTCTGGCAGCCGCCGCGGCGGGGCCCGCGTCGATGATCTCGTGGGCGATCCTGCTGGCTCTGAGCGTCCCTTTCGCCCTGACGTTCGCCGCCCTGGGGTCGCGGTATCCCGACGGCGGCGGTGTGTCATTCTTTGTCGCCCGAGCGTTCGGCCCCCGGGCCTCGGCCTGCGTGGGCTGGCTGTTCTACGCCGCGGTCCCGGTCGGCGTGCTGGCCGGTGCGATAGCCGGGGGCAACTACATGGCCGCGATACTCGGCTTGCCGGCGGGCGCCGAGTACGGAGTCGCGGCGCTCATCCTCGCCGCGGCCGTCGCCGCCAACTACGCGGGGCTGCAGGTATCGGGGCGACTGCAATTGGTGCTCGTCGGCCTTCTGGTCCTGCTGCTCCTGAGCGCGACCGTGTTCGCGCTTCCGCATGTCAGGACGATCCACTTCACGCCCTTCATGCCGGACGGCTGGCTCTCCGTGGGCTCCGCCACCCTGGTGCTGTTCTACGCGTTCAGCGGATGGGAGGCGGCGAGCCATCTTTCCGCCGAGTTCACCGATCCGGGGCGGCACTTGCCGCGCGCCACAGCCATCACCCTGTCACTCGTCGGCGTGCTCTACCTCGGCCTGTCGTTCGCCACCATCGGTGTGCTCGGCGACAGCGCCCGCACGTCCGAGGTTCCTTTGATGACGCTGCTGGAGACGGGGCTCGGCGACGGAGCCCGTGGGCTGACCGCAGCGGCCGCGATATGTCTCAGCCTGGGGGCGGTGAACACCTTCATCGCCGGGGCTGCCCGGCTGGGCGCTGCCCTCGGCCGGGACGGCGCACTGCCGGTCTGGCTGGCCAAGGGCAGCAGTGCGGGACAGGTGCCGCGGCGCAGCCTGACGGTGCAGGCCGTACTCATCGGGGTGTTGACGCTCGTCGCCTGGCTGATGACCCTCCCGCTCGATCCGTTGATGCGCGCGACGTCCGCGTTTCTGGCAGCGGTCACCGCCGCCGGAATGGCCGCCTCACTGCGGGTGCTGCGACGCGGCACCGCCCTGTGGTGCGCCGCACTCGTCGCGGTCGCTTTCACCCTCGTGGTCATGGCGTTCAGCGGGTGGCTGCTGGTACTGCCGTTGATGGTGGGCGGTGGCGCAATGCTGTACCTGCGCTCCCGACGCCGGCATCCGGCCACCGAGATCCTGTCGACGGCACCTCAGGCCGGGGAGCGCGAACTCGCCGAAGACGGCTCGGCGGCAGCGACGAGTTCACCGAGTGCGATCTCCGGTTCGGTCCGCTCGTAGAGATGGAAATGGCCGCCGGGAAAGCCCCTGTGCACCGGCGGCGTCGCAGAGCTTGACCGGCACGGGCGCGCTCGACGCGGCCGGCCGGCCTCTCCACCGGGCAGGAGTCTCCACCACCGTCCCCGGCCTCGGCTACGTCGGCATGGAGTACCAGCACAACAATGCCTCCGCCTCCCTGCGCGGCGTCGGCCGCGACGCGGCGTACGTACTCAAGCGACTCCGCCGAACCACCAACGGGTGAGTGGGGACAGGGGCTCGCGGTCCAAGGCAAGTACCAACAGAGCCGATGCTCCTACATAGATATAGATCTACGTAGGAGCGGACCGTGAGTCCCACCCGATCCCCCATAAGAAGGCTTGTCGATGGACGCGGACCTTGTCGCACGGGTCGCCATCGTGGTGGTCGCGTTGACCTTCGACTTCACGAACGGCTTCCACGACGCTGCCAACGCCATCGCAACCTCCGTCTCCACCCGCGCGCTGACACCGCGAGCGGCTCTCGCCCTCGCGGCGGTCATGAACCTGGTGGGTGCCTTCCTGGGGACGGGCGTGGCCAAGACGGTCGGAGCCGACATCATCGCCACTTCAGCCTGATGTGGTTCGGCGCCTTCCTGCTCGGCAAGGTGATCGGCCTGACCTACGACCGTGCCACGACCCTCGCCTTCACCGCCGCGGGCAACAACTTCGAGCTGGCCATCGCCGTCGCCATCGCCACCTTCGGCGTCACCTCCGGCCAAGCGCTGTCGGGCGTCATCGGCCCGCTCATCGAGGTCCCGGTCCTCATCGCCCTGGTCTACGTGTCCCTGGCCTGGCGAAAGAAGTTCGGCGACCGGCAGCTGACGGAAGCACTACCGGTAAAGAAGAGCTAATGCACTGCATCGACTGCCGCACGGAGCACATCACCAGCACGGCCGTGGGCGTATGCCGCTTCTGCGGGGCCGTGCGCTGATCACGCACGCGTCGCCGTCCGCGCTCAGCGGCGTCCACAGATCCGTCCAAGCCCTGGAGAAGGACATCCGCAACTGGATCGCTGCCTGGAACACCGACCCGAAGCCCTACATCTGGACCAAGACCGCCGACGAGATCCTCGAACGCCTCGGACTCATATCTGAACAGAATTCCTGGCTCAGAAGACTAGCGGAACCCGGCGGGCCCGGTCCGGGCTTCCGTTCGCAGTACGGGATGTGGAAGGCAGCCGTGCCCTCGCTGGGTTTCCCTCTTGTACGGCCCGTTCGGGCGGTTCGTGAGTTGATGGAGGCGACGTAGATGTCCAGGATTCCGGCCCATACGGTCGACAGTGCTCCGGAGCGGAGCCGCGAAACGCTGCGGGTGCTGGAGAAGCGCTTCGGGAAGCTGCTCAACGTCCATGCGGAAATGGGGCATGCGCCGGTGGTGCTGGCGGCGTATGCGGCGATGAGTGACGCGATCGCGGAGCACGGCACGTTTGACGCTCGTACGCGTGAGGCGGTTGCGCTGGCGGTCGGCGCGGTCGACCACTGCGACTACTGCCAGTCCGCCCACACTCTGTCGGCCAAGGCGGCCGGGCTGAGCGAGGAGCAGACCGTGGCCGTCCGCCGCGGAGAGGTCGGCTTCGATCCGAAGCTGGCCGCGCTGGTCGCCGTCGTACGCGAGATCGCTTCCGATGTCGGGGAGGTGGACGATGCGACGTGGCAGCGCGGTCTGGACGCGGGCTGGAGTGATGTGGAGCTGACCGAGGCGTTCGCGCATGTGGTGGCGAACCTGTTCACGAACTACTTCAACCACTACGCCCGTACCGATCTGGACGTTCCGCCTGCTCCTGGTCTTCAGGGCGGCTGAGCGGGGGCGGGCAGCAGGCGCTGCGGCCCGCGCGACGGCGGCGGACGAGCACGGCGATCGCGGCGGCCACCACGACGGTGGCCGTCGCGATGATCCAGGGGTTGCGCAGTAAGCCGCCGAGGGCGCCGAGCGTGCCTCCGGCCAGCAGCACCGGTCCGGCGCAGCAGGCCACCATCACCAGCCCGGCCCCGACGGCGGCCAGTGCACCGGTCGGCCGGGGCGGCCGGTTGTTGCCGTTCAACGGGGGCCACCTCCTTGGGTGCGTGCGGGGTCGATGCGGGGGCAGCAGGTCAGGGCCGTGGCGTTGTCGGCGGCCAGGGCGCGGGCGAGTGCGACCAGGTCCGCGACGCGTGGGTCGCCGACGGAGTAGAGCAGTCTGCGGCCGTCGCGGCGGGCGGTCACGTAGCCGCAGTCGGTCAGGCAGGACAGGTGGACCGAGACCCTGGGCTGGGAGATCTGGGCGTGGGCGACGCATTCAGCGGTGGTGCGCTCGCCGCCGAGTATGAATTCCAGCAGCTTCAGCCGGGTGGGGTCGGCCAGAGCACGGAAGAACGTCGCCACCGTGTCGGTGTGCGGGCATGTGCCCGCCGGGACGGCCGGTGCGGCCGGGGTGGGGCGCTGGAGCATGCGAGGGGCCTCCATACCTTGAACTATTCGCCTACCCGAATAGTATGACAGTATTGACTTATTCGGAAGAGCGAATAGCTACGGGTCCTGTGCGGCCCGGCACTGGGAGAGAGGCAGCGTCATGACTGGTATAGACGCCGGTTTCGACTTGGCGGTCATCGGTTCCGGGTCGGCCGCCTTCGCCGCCGCCATCGCCGCGACCGGTAAGGGCAAGAGCGTGGTGATGATCGAGCGTGGCACCACCGGTGGCACCTGCGTCAACGTCGGCTGCGTGCCGTCCAAGGCGCTCCTGGCAGCCGCCGAGGCCCGTCACACCGCCCAGGCGGCGGGGCGTTTCCCCGGCCTGGCCGCGCAGGATGTCCCGGTCGGCCTTCCCGCTTTGATCGGGGGGAAGGACACGCTGGTCGAGGACTTGCGGGCCAACAAGTACACCGGCCTCGCGGTCGGGTACGGCTGGGAGACCATCCGGGGCAGCGCCGCCTTCGGCGGGGATGCCGACGGCCCGGTCCTGCGGGTCACGTCCGAGGACGGCAGTGAGACGCGGATCGAGGCTAAGCACTATCTCATTGCCACGGGGGCCGCCCCATGGGTGCCACCAGTGGAAGGGCTGGAGCAGGCCGGGTACCTGACCTCCACCAGTGCGATGGAGCTGGGCCGGCTGCCCGAGTCGATGGTCGTGGTGGGCGGTAACGCGGTCGGGCTGGAGCAGGCCCAGCTCTTCTCCCGGCTCGGTACGCGGGTCACCGTCGTCGAGGTGCTGGAGCGGCTCGCTCCGTTCGAGGAGCCGGAGGTCTCCGCCGCGATCGAGGAGGTCTTCGCGGACGAGGGCATCGTGGTCCGCACCGGCACCACTCTCACCGCCGTCCGGCGGGACGCTGCCGGCTATGTCCTCTCCACCACGGCCGAGGGCCTGCGGGCCGAGCAGCTGCTGATGGCGACGGGCCGTCGTCCCGCCACCGCCGGACTGAACCTGGATCGGGTCGGAGTGAAAACCGGTGCGCTGGGCGAGGTCGTCGTGGACGAGCAGTCGCGCACCACGCATCCCAGGATCTGGGCCGCCGGGGACGTCACCGGCCAGGCGCAGCTCGTCTATGTCGCCGCTGCTCAGGGCACGTTGGCGGCTGACGCCGCCTTCGATGGTTCGCGGCGGTCGCTGGACTACGCGAGCCTGCCCCGGGTCACTTTCACCAGCCCCGCCCTGGCCTCGGTCGGAATGACCGACGCCCAGGCGGCTGAGGCCGGCATCGGCTGTGACTGCCGTACGCTGCCGCTGGCGCACGTGCCCCGGGCGCTGGTCAACCGGGACACCCGCGGCCTGGTGAAGATCGTCGCCGAGGCGGCCACCGGCCGCGTGCTCGGCGTGCATGCCGTCGCCGAAGGCGCCGGAGACGTCATCACTGCCGCTACGTACGCGATCAGCGCGGGGATGACCGTCGACCAGCTGGCGCACACCTGGGCGCCGTATCTGACCATGGCCGAGGCCCTCAAGCTCGCCGCCCAGACTTACACCCGAGATGTGGACAAGCTGTCCTGCTGCGCCGCGTGACGGCGGACAGGGGGAGAGCGCGTATGGACGCGTGCCGGGCCCGGGCCCGGGCGGTGACGGTCCTGGAGCTGTCTCTTCGGACCGGGGCACCACTCCCGCGTCCGGCTGGACCGGTGCATCGTGGCGCAGCGGTGCTTGCTGTGCCGGGTTGAGCGGTTCGGAGCTGAACACCGTGACCTGATGTGCGAGCCACGCCGAGTCTCAGTGCCACGCATAGGCGGTGGGGCCCGGCCCACAGCACGGTCCCGGCCTCATCTCGCTGATGCCGGAACCGTGCTGGAAAGCGGTGAGATGCTCCTGGCCGGGTCGCCGCGCCGGGCCTGCGGGCCGGCTCACCGGGCGGGTCACTCGCTGCTCACCGCTCACATCAGCGCTCGGACTTGACCATGGCCTTCCCGCAGCAGCAGGTCGGGGCCGTCCCGGGGCAGTCGGCCGGGGCGGACAGCAGGACCTGGATGGTGCAGTCACAGGTGTCGCAGGGGCAGGTGTAGGTCTCGCCTTGTTTCATCGGCATGGCACGTACCTTCTTCCTCATGAGTGGAATGTGCCGGGTCGTTCCGGTGCTTTCCATGGTGGAGCCGTGCCCCTGGGGCATGGTCAACACGGACACGCCGGAGGTGACGCGCATGCGGGACAACAGCCGGGAGCTGCTGACCATCGGGCAACTGGCCGCGGCGGCGCAGGTCACCCGCAAGGCGGTGCGGGTGTGGACCGGGCGCGGGCTGCTGGCCCCGGTCGAGCGCACGGCCTCGGGGTATCAGCTGTTCGCTCCGCAGGCGGTGGGCACCGCGGTGTTCGTCCGCCGTGCCCGGGATCTCGGCCTTGGCCTTGACGCTGCCGCACGCATCCTGCGGGCCCGGCGTGAAAGCGCCCAACAGCCGTGCGCCACCGTGCGTGCTCTGCTATCGAAACGTATCGGAGAGATCGACACGCTGGTAGCCGATCTGCTGGCCATACGGGCGGAACTCGCCGCGGCGGCCACCCGCCCCGAACCGGCCGCGGGGGTCGAGGTCTGCGGACTGATCGAATCGGAGCGGCCTTTCCCGTCCCAGCAGTGACCCGAGCCTACGGAGCACTGGGACCCGCGAGCGTCTTCTCGGGCGGTGCTCACGAACAGGCGGAAGGCTCTCATGCCGCGGAGGGGGCCGCTAGCCGGCCTCGTCGCGCAGCCGGTCCGGTTCCAGAACGGTGATGCGGCCCCGGCCCAGCCGCAGCAGTCCCCGGTCGGCCAGCTCACGCAGCACCTTGGTGACCGTCTCGCGGGACGTGCCGGCCAGGGCGGCGACCTGCTCGTGGGTGAGCGTGACCTGTGGATGTCCCGCCATGGGGCGCAGCGGCCGGGCCGGCGGGTTCGCGGGGATGAGGGTGATCAGGGTGCAGGCGACGCGCTGGGCGACGGATTTGAAGACCGTGTCGGACAGGCGCTGTTCGAGATCGGCGAGTCGGTGGCCGAGGATCGCGGTGATCCGTGCGGCGATCCTCGGGTCCGAGAGCAGCAGACGGTGTACGTCGTCGCGGCTCATCACGCAGACGGTCACGTCGTCGAGGGCCTCGGCGTAGTTGCCGTACATGCGCTGTCCGAGCAGTACCATCTCGCCGAAGATCGTGCCGGGGTTGATGATCGCCGTGGTCAGGGCGCGGCCCTCGGCGGAGACCCGGAAGACGCGGATGCGACCGCGTTTGAGGATGAACAGCACCTCGCACGGCTGGGGCGGGGAGTAGAGGAGTTCGCCGGCGGTGTAGGTCTTCATCGGGGCGGCTTCCGCGATGGCCGCCATCTCCGGCTCGCTCAGGTCGCAGAAGATGTCGACCTCGGACAGGCACCAGGTCCGGTCGGCGTCGTCATGAAGGTGCTCGCGCATGCGGCCGGGCGTAACTCCCGAGCAGCGCGCCGTGGGCCGCGCCGAAGGAGACGGCGATGGCCAGGTGGATCAGCCATCCCGCGATGGCGTTCGTGGAGCCCAGCAGACCGGCGACCATAGTGATCATGGCTGTGTCCATCATCGGCCTGGAGACGGACATCCAGACGCCCATGCCGATGCCTCCGACGACGCCGGCCGCGGCGCCTCACGCGGCATGCAGCGGGATGACGGCGGCTCTTGGGGGTACCTGCACGGTGGTTGCCATGGTGTACGACCTCTCTGTCCGTGTGTGCCTTCCTTTCTTCTCGACGCTAGGGCGAGTGCATCGGGAAGGTATGTGACCACGCTTACGTACCGGCAGGTAGAAGCACCGATTCGTCGGCGTAGGCCGCGGCGAGCTGGTCGATCTGCTCGTAGCCGGTGCGCAGCAGGAAGGTGTTGAGGCGGCCGTAGGACTTGGCGCCCAGGATGAAGAAGTGCGGCTCGGGATTGCGCAGGGCCTCGATCCCGACGGACGGCTGGGCCAGGCAGTCCCCACCCGCGGAGCCGAGGAGGGCCGCGGAGAGGTTCATGGGGGCGCCGGTGGCGTAGCACTCGTGGACCTGCAACTGCCGGTAGAGGGAGGCGTCGCCGGTGTACCCGGTCAGCGCCACGATGTGGGCGCAGATGATCTCGCGCGGGCCGCCCGTGGTGTCGAGAGCGACGCGCACCCGGTCACCGATGGGGCTCACGGCCCGGACGTGGGCGCCGGTGTGGACGGTGACGCGGTCGTTGGCGCCGCCGGCGAGGGCTTGGGAGGTGTCGACGAGGTGCCGGCGGCCGGGCAGCGTGTCGTCCGGTACGGCACCCCAGTCGGGCGCGGGGCTGCGCACCGCCCACTCGACGCGGGTGCCGGGCAGGGCGGCGAGGTCGCGGGCCGCGGTCTGGGCGGATTTCCCGGCGCCGACGAGCAGTACGGTTCCGGCCCAGCGACCGGGGGCGCCGGGGTCCGGGAGGGTACGGGTGACGCGGTCGGCGAGGGCGCGCTCGCCGGGGGCGGGGATGCCGCCGGGGCCCAGAGTGTTGGGGTGGGAGTAGGTGCCGGTGCAGTCCAGGACGAGGTCGGCCTCGGCGGTGTTCTCGCCGTCGGGGGTGTCCAGCAGGAGAGTGAAGGTCGCGGCGGCGCGGGTGTCGTTGCCGATCTGCTCGTGTTTGAGCAGGCCGGTGCGGGCGATGGCTGCGACGCGGGTACGCAGCCGGATTCTGCCTTCGAGGGCGGGCAGTGCGGCGACCGGGCCGAGCAGGCGGGCCGCGAGTTCGGTTCCGGTGGGGCAGTCACCGCCCTGGGGGGCGTTCGGCAGATGCGTGCGCATCCGGTGGGAGACGTTGAGGTCCCACGGCGTGAAGAGGCGGACATGGCCCCAGGCCCGTACGTGCGCAGCGACGGTGTCCGCGGCTTCGTAAACGGTGAACGGCCATCCGGCGTCGGCGCAGGCGAGGGCGGCGTCGAGGCCGACGGGGCCGGCGCCGAGGATCGCGACGTGTCGCTGCATGGTGGACTCGCTTTCCGTACGGGTCAGATGGCGCAGTGGACGGGGCGGGGCAGGGTGCCGTCGGTGAGGCGGGCGGCGAAGAACCGATCGGTGACCAGCTGCTGGCCCGTGGCGAGCGGCGTGCCGGCAGGGGCGAGGTGCAGGTCGGGGCTGGTGGCGAGGTCGGCGCCGGCGGGGTGCCAGTGCAGGCCGTCCGCGGTGACGGTCAGTTCGGGGATGCTGGAGTCCTCCCCGATCTCCACCCCGGTCTCGGCGAAGCCGCGGCGCAGCAGCGGACGCACGGCGAAATGGTCGGCGGGCAGGTCGAGTCCGGCCAGCAGCTCGGCGACCGCGGGGATCTCGTGGGTGTTGTCCGGGGTTTCGGTGAGGGCGACGCGCGGAGGCAGTCCGAGGTCGATCAGGTGGCGGATGCCCTCCATGGTGCGCTGCCAGGAGCCGGGGCCGCGGTGCAGGTCGTGGGTGGCGGCGGTGGCGCCGTCCAGGGAGGTCTGCACGGTGAGCCTGCGGTCGGCCAGTTCCGCGAGTCCGGCGGCGCGGCGGCCTCGCAGCAGCATCGCGTTGGTCATCACGACGGTGGGCAGCTCGGCGCAGGCGTAGTCGAGGAGGGTGATGATGTCGGGGTGCAGGAAGGGCTCGCCGCCGGTGAGGTACAGCTCGGTGAATCCGGCCTGTACGGCCTCGTCGACGAGGGCGCGGAAGGAGTCGGTGGGCAGGGTGCGGGCGACGGCCTTCGGGAAGGAGGCGACCGCGCAGTAGTCGCAGGCCAGATTGCAGTGGAAATTGGTGTAGATCCACAGCCGTGACGGGAAGTAGGGGGTGCCGAACAGCGGGACCACCGGTTGGCCTTCTTCCGGAGCCCCCGGTGTGCTTTCTCCCCAGCCGTCGTCTGCCGGCCGGAAGCCGGAGGGCAGGGTGGAGCGGTAGAGGTGGTAGCGGCCCCGGGAACGCTCACGCGGCGGCAGGATCTCCAGGCAGGTGGTCCACCAGCCGGTCTCGATGGTCTCGGTGAAGATTTCGGGGAGCCCGGCCGCGCGCATCGAGCGGGCCTGCGCCCGCCAGTCGTACGCGAGAGGGATCAGCTCGGCGGTGACGAGCTTCTCGGACAGGTCGAGGATCGCGTACCAGACCTCGCGGCGGCCGTCGTTGGCGGGTTTGCCGAGCACGCCGACGTTGACGGCGAGGGTGTCGCCGATGCGTCGCTGCCAGGGCAGACCGCTGTGGGTGCACAGGACGACATCGGCCCCGGATGCCTCGGCTCGCAGGCGGTGCTGCTCTTCCGGGAGCGACTCCCACCAGAAGTCGTTCAGCGCCAGCGTTGAGCCGTGGACCATGTGGACGTCGACGCCGTCGATCGTCTCCCGGCGCTCGGTGGGCAGGGTTCCCATCCAGGCGGCGAACTCACGGCCGGTGGTGGCGAGCGTGTGGTCGTAGATCAGCTGGGCGTACTCGTTGTCCTTGGCGTCGCGGTAGCCGCAGCCGCAGTCGGTGTCGCCGCGGGCGATGGCCACGTCGTAGTTCCCGGCGACGCACTCGACGCCGTTGTCGGTGAGGATCGGCCGGAGCGCGTTCACGTCGGCGCCGAATCCGCCGAGGTCTCCCAGACAGAACAGGCGTTCGCAACCGCGGGCGCGGGCGTCGTCGACGAATGCCTGGAGGACGTACGGGTTCCCGTAGGGCCCTCCGCAGACTGCGATGCGCATGAGGGTCGGTCTCCAAGGTGTTGAAGGCAGAAGAGCAAGGGAGGGCGTTCAGGTGCAGCTGCCTCGTGCCGCTCTCGGGGGTCTGTTCGGGAAGAGGCGGGGGCCCGCGGTGTAGCGGGCGCGGATGGCTTCGGGCTCGGCGCCGGCGAAGTACAGCAGCTTCAGGTACTGCATGAAAGCGATCATGCGCCAGGTCCCGTGGGCGACCAGGCGCCGTGCGGAGGCCGTCGAGGCGGCGGGCAGCAGGCACAGACGGCCGCGGCGGTGCAGGCGCCGCGACATCTCCAGGTCCTCCATGATGGCCAGGTCGGGAAAGCCGCCGAGAGCGTCGAAGACGGTACGGCGGATGAACATGGCCTGGTCGCCGAAGATGTGGTGGAGGCGGCGGGCGCGGGCGTTGGATGTCCACGCGAGGTAGTTGAGGGCGGGTGTCCTGCGGTCGAAGCGGAGGGTGAGACCGCCTCCGGTCACGGCCGGGTCGGCGAGCGCGGTCCGGATCTGGCCCAGGGCTTCGGGATCGATGGCGGTGTCGGCGTGGATGAACCACAGGATGTCACCGGACGCGTGCCGGGCGCCCTCGTTCATCTGCTTGGCACGGCCGCGCTCACTGGTGATCACGGTGGCGTGGGGAGCGGCGAGTTCGGCGGTGGCGTCGGTGGAGCCGCCGTCCACGACGATCAGCTCGCAGTCGGGGAAGTCGCGGCACAGGCGGCTCACCGCACTGTTGATCGTGGCCTCCTCGTTCAGCACCGGAACGATGATCGACACCAGGGTCATGGACTCTCCACGGGCTGGAGCAGTGCGGCGATCGGCGCGGGCAGCGCCGGATCCGGCAGGAGCGCGGCGGCATCCTCGGGGGTGTCCAGGTCCCGCAGCCGAGGCAGCAGTCCCACGCTCAGCCCTTCGTTGCTGGCGAGGGCGCGGGTCGCGGCAAGTACGCGGGCGGTGCTCCAGACATCAGGGCCGAGGGCGAAGAGCGAGATGTGGGGGGCGCGCAGGCCGATCAGGTAGTAGCCGCCGTCGAGCGCGGGACCCAGGGCCACATCGTGGCCTTCCAGGGTGGTGAAGGCGGCGGTCAGGTGGTCGCCGGTGAGGGTCGGCGCGTCGGTGCCGATGACGAGCAGCGGGCCCGCACCGTCGGTGAAGGCGTCGGTGACGGCGGCGGCCAGGCGCTGTCCGAGGTCTTCGCCGCGCTGGAGGAGCGACCGGACACCGGCGGGAACTGCCGTGGCGTTCCCGCCGACGTCCGGGGCGTAGGCGAGGTAGACGCGCGGGGTGTGGGTGGTGGCCAGTGCGATGGTGTGGCGGATGAGTGCGGACTGGAGTTCCGCGCAGCGCAGCGGGCCCAGCAGGGGATGCAGCCGCGTCTTGACCGTTTGCGGCCGGGGCGGCTTCGCCATGACCAGGATCGCGGGGGTGCCCCCGTGGCCGGGGGCGTTCACGCGTCGAACCGGTAGACGAAACCGGCCCCACTGAGGCTGTCCAGGGCGGGCAGCGCGTGTCCGGCCAGCGCGGCGAAGACCTCCTTGCTCGCCGCCATGCGGTCCAGTAGTGCCTGCACCGGTTCCGGTTCGGCGGCGACGCCGTTGGCGTAGTCGGTGACGAAACCGACCAGCGCCATGGGCAGTTCGGCCTCACCGGCCAGCACTACCTCCGGGCCGGCGGTCTGGCTGACGGCGCTCACCCCGGCGGCGGCCAGGGCGGCCACCTCCGTGCGCGAGTTGAAGCGGGGGCCGTCGACGTGTCCATACACGCCCTGCGTGGCGACGGGCACCCCGGTCTGCTCGGCGGCGGTGATCAGGGCCTGGCGCAGTGGCTCGCTGAAGGGCCGGTCGAAGATCCAGTGGCCGCGGCCGGCCTCGCCGGGTGTGTCGTACCAGGTGCAGGGGGTGCCGTCGGGCAGCCGATTGGTGGGGAAGTACAGGTCGTCGAAGACCACCAGGGAGCCCGGCCGCAGGTCCGGGTCGAGGGAGCCGCAGACGGTGAAGGACACCAGGGCCTGCGTCTTGCGGGCCAGCAGGGCGGCGAGGTTCGCCTTGTGGTCGACCTGGCTGGAGAGCCGGTGGTGACCGGCGCCGTGCCGGGACAGCTGCACGATCTCCGTGTCCTCGAGGCGTCCCTCGGTGACGGTGACCGCTCCGTGGTCCGTGACGACGGTGTGCTCGGCCGCCCCCTCCAGGTGGGGCCAGTCGTAGCTGCCGGAGCCGGTGATCACGCCTATGCGCATGGACTACTTCTCCCTCGGTTTCTTCGGTGACGTGCCGGACGAACTGCCGGCCGGGGTGCGGACCTCGACGATCGGCAGCAAGGTACGTAGCGCCGCGTTCTCGGCCGGGTCGAGCACGGCGTGCTGCACGCAGGCGGGGACGAGGGTGCCGTCCTCGGGGTGGGCCATGGCGTAGTGGCAGGCGGCCAGCCGCTCCTGGGTCTCGCGCAGCCGGGGCTCCGCGGCCTCCTCGCCGCGCTGCATCAGCTCCCAGGCCGGGGCGACGACGTCGGCGTCCATGAACTGGTGCATGACGAACGTGACCGGGCGCACCCGCTTCCGGTGGCTGGCCAGCCGCAGTGGTCCGACGCGGCGGGCGGTGCGGGCCAGCCAGCGAAGCGCCGTCACCGCGGTGGACGGGTGTCGGGCCACCACCCGCAGGACTCTGGCCGCGAGGAGAGCGGGCGGGGTGCCGGTGAAGGTCACCTTCCCGAAGGAGCGGAAGAACGCGTCGCGTACGGCGAGGTCGCGCGGGTCGTTGCCGTCGAGGAACGGATACCAGCGGCTGCCGACGTAGAAGCCGTAGGCGGTGCGGTTGCACCGCACATCGCCGTTCTCGAAGACCCGGTAGTCCAGCCAGGTTCCGGCGCCGCGTTCGATCTCCGCCCACACCGCGTCCGGGGTCGCCTCACGGAACTTTTCCTTCCAGCGGCGCTCGTCGCCGAGGAAGGCGGCGGGCTGGAAGGCTCCGGTCGGGCTCAGGCACGACCGGCCCGGCTCATCCGGCCCCATGAGGCACAGATCCAAGGGCTACAGGCCCTTCACCAAGCGTGACCGCGGCTTGACAACGAGAAACGGGCCTCTCCGTGCGACTTTCGTCACTCGGAGAGGCCCGTTTCGTCGGTACCTCATTGTGGGGAACCGACGAAATGCGCTGAACAGGGGCGATAAAGCGCTTCGAGGTCAAGTTTCCCACGCTCATTAAGATCGTTTCCCACGTCGCTGGCGAGTTTGCAAGTGGCTTCCCATCAGCAGCCCCACAAGGGGCCGCCACAACCTGAAGCGAAGGCCATAGAGTCACGCAGCGCAATTTGCTGCATTGCACCCCCAGTGCGCTCTTTACCAAGCGTTGTCCTTGACTCAGCAGCAATCCTCAAGCGAATCTTCTGGGGGGAGAGCCGTATGTCGACAGGGACGGACGGGGACTACTGGGCATCGCAGGCCCTGCCGAGCGTGCTGAAACACAAGTTGCTGGGGCACTACATTCCACAGTTCGGTGGAATGACCGGCTCACGCGACGGCAAGTTGGTCTACCTGGATGGTTACGCGGGCGAGGGCCGCTACAAGAGCGGGGAGCCTGGATCTGCGGAGATCGCGATGCGGGTGGCCTCCAGCCACCTGACGAAGAACAACCTCCGGTGGAGTTGCTTCTTCGTCGAGCGGAAATCCGATTCGGCGAACCGGCTTGAGAAGATCGCAGACCTCTATCGCGCACAGGGCGTCGACGCCCCGCGTACATCGCGGTGAGGTCGACGGGATCCTGGACGGCGTCCAACACGCAGCGGGCGGGCTGCCGCTGTTCATGTTCCTCGACCCCTGCGGACTCGGACTGCCCTTCAGTCGGCTGGTGGAAGCTATGGCCCGACGTCGCTCGCCCAACCGCTGGCCCCCGACCGAGTTCCTCATGAACTTCAGCATGGTCGCCGTAAGGCGCCTGGGCGGAAACGCCCGCTCGACCAAGGGGGTCGAACGGTCTTCCGAGCGTTTCGACGAGGTGTGCGGGGGGCGATGGTGGCGGGAGCACTTCCGACGTGGCGAGCCTGTCACCGCAGACGCGGACGAGGTCGTGGCCGCTGAGTACGCCCGTCGACTCGCCTCAGCGACCGGCATGTACGTGCGTTCGGTGCCCGTCTCCGCTGCGCCTGGACACAAGCCCCTTCACCACCTGGTGTTCGGCACTCGCCGCCAGCACGGCCTGTGGGTCTTCGGCGACGCACTGGCCCGTGCCCGCAACGCATGGTGGGAAAAGCTGGAGGTGAAGGAAGAGAGCGAAGACCCGAACATGCTGTTCTCGTCCACGTCGATCATCCGGCCCGATCCGCAGAAGGTCACTGACGCGGCGGTACCCGCCATAGCGGCCAATTTGGCGGCAATTCTTCGCCAGCGTGGCATGGCGTACAAGCTGGTTGATCATACACTGGAAGTTTTCGGCGACTACTACGGTCAGGTCACCGAACCAGTTGTCCGCAAGGCAGTCAAACACCTGTACGCGGAGGGCAAGACCACCAGTACCGGGATAGGAGGAAGGCCCCGCGACCTGGTCGTGCCCCTCTCTGTCAGCCTTGGGTGA
>DOWQ01000013.1:0-5506 GCA_003519485.1 Streptomyces sp.
GTCGGCCTTGGCGAGCATGACGTCGTTCGCCTGCTCGGCCAGCTTCTTGAGCTTGTCGACGGTTTCGGTCCACTCGGTGACCGCTTCGTTGAGCTTGGTCAGGTTGACGTTGAGAACGTCTTCGAAGGCCAACACGTCTGGACTCCTCAGCGGAAGTGCTTGTCGATCTTCGACACGGACAGGCTGGCGACGACATCCTTCTCGTGCTCGTGATGAGCTTCGCCGGAGCCTTCGAGGTGCGTCTGGATGCGGGCGCAGGCGTCGGTAAGGGTGGACACCTGGCTGTTCCAGGTGTCCACGGCCTTGGCCAGTGCCTGGCCTGTTGCGAAGCCGTCAGCCTTGAGGCTGGAGGCGGCGGAATCACTGGTCTTCGACGCGTGCTTGCCGTGAGTCGAGAGGCCGACGTAGAGCTCGTAGCCCTCGTGTCCGATCCCCTTCAGTTGTTGGGAACTGACCGACAGGTCGGCGGCGCTCGTACCCGGCTCACTGCGACCTGAGCCGTCGTCCGCGCTGGCCAATTGCATGCGGGCCGTCGCGTCGGCACGGGCCTTGCCCCACTCTTCGTCGAAGCTCATCTTCTGCTCCCGTCGGTGCGATGCGGCGGCGGTGTTTGGGTGGCTCGCAGTCTCTCCACTGAGACGCTACTGAGGGAGTGCCCATCCGTGCACTCCCTCGATCGGGTCTACCGGTCCGGCATCCAGCCGAGCTGGATCAGCGGGGTGCCGCGCTTGCGGGATACGAAGAAGCCCCGGCCGGGGGGCATCTGCTGAGCACGGACGTTGCCGAGGATGTCTCCCTCGCCGCGGTCACCGGAAAGAACGATGCCCTGTGCTCCCAACTCCTTGATGCGTTGCATAAACGCCTCGTACATGCCGCGGGAGGCGCCGGACGAACTGCGGGCGATGATGAAGCGGACACCGACATCACGGGAGAAGGGCAGGCTCTCCACCAGCAAGGAGAGCGGGTTCCCCGAGCTGGTCGCCACCAACTCGTAGTCGTCGACGATGACGAAGAGCTGCGGACCGTTCCACCAGCTGCGGTCGCGCAACTGCTGCGGGGTGATGTCCGGCTTCGGTGAGCGCTTGTCCATCACCGTGTTGATGGCTTCCATGTGCATCTGCATGGCTGCCGCGGTCGGCGCGTACTCCAGCAAGTGGCTCTCCGGGACGGCCTCGAGCATGGTGCGGCGGTAATCGCCGACCACGATGCGGGCCTCGTCCGGGGTGTAGCGCTCCGTGATCTGCTTGGCGATCAGCCGCAGCAGCGCCGTCTTTCCCGACTCGCTCTCGCCGAAGACCAGGAAGAACGGATCGGTCTCGAAGTCGACGAAGACCGGCTCCAGGTTCGTCTCGTCGATGCCGATCGCGATGCCCTGCTGCGGGAACTCGAAGCCCTTGGGCAGCAGGTCCGCCGGCAGCTTGCGGGGGAGCAGCCGGACCCTCGGGGCCGGCGGGCCGTGCCAGTTGCCCGCCACCGACTGTACGAAGGCCGCCGTGGCCTCCGACAGGTCGTCCGCGGTGCCCGAGGAGTCGATACGCGGCAGCCCCGTCATGAAGTGCAGCCTCTCCGGGACCTGGCCGCGCCCCGGTACGCCCTTCGGGACGTTCGCGGCGACCTTGCGGTCGAACTCGGAGTCCATCGTGTCGCCCAGCCGCAGCTCCAGCCGGCCGAGCATCTGGTCCTTCAGCGCCGCGCGGACCTCCATGTAACGGGAGGCCGTGACGACCACATGGATGCCGTAGCCGAGGCCGCGGCCCGCGATGTCGGTGATGACGGCTTCCAGCATGTCGTAGTCCTGCTTGAAGGCGCCCCAGCCGTCGACGACGAGGAAGACGTCGCCCCACTCCTCGCCCGGCAGCTCACCGGCCGCCCGCCGCCGGCGGTAGGTGGACATCGAGTCGATGCTGTTCGCGCGGAAGAACTCCTCCCGCCGGGCCAGCACGCCCGCCACCTCCGCGACCGTACGGCGCACCCGCTCCGGGTCCAGGCGCGAGGCCACCCCGCCGACGTGCGGCAGGTCCGCCAGCGCCGTCAGCGCGCCGCCGCCGAAGTCCAGCCCGTAGAACTGCACCTCGTGCGGGGTGTGCGTCAGCGCGAAGGAGGAGATGAGGGTACGGAGCAGCGTGGACTTGCCGGACTGCGGGCCGCCGACGATCACCATGTGGCCCGCCGCGCCCGAGAAGTCCTGGTACAGCAGCTCGCGCCGCTGTTCGAAGGGCTTGTCGATGAGCCCCAGCGGCACGACCAGCCCGCCCGGCCGCGCGTAGTCCGGCGCGTGCAGGCCGCGTTCCGGCGTCGGGGACAGCGGGGGCAGCAGCTCGTCCAGCGCCGGCGCCTTGTCCAGCGGCGGCAGCCAGACCTGGTGCGCCGGGACGCCCTGGCCGTCCAGCCGCCGTACGACGACGTCCAGGACGGTGTCCGCCAGCGCGTCGTCCTCCGCGCGGGACGGGCCCAGTAGCGCGGCCGGGTCGGGAAGCGTGTGGACGACCGGGACCGGCGCCGCAGTGAAGAGCGCCGGGCGGCGTTCGATGGGCAGGTCGTCCGGCCCGGTGGTGGCCGCGGCGCCCGAGCGGTACGTACCCGAGACGTACGCCGCCTTGAAGCGGGTCATCTCGTCCGTGCCGAACTTGAGATAGCCGGAGCCCGGCACCGACGGCAGGTGGTACGCGTCCGGCACACCCAGCGCCGTACGCGACTCCGCCGCCGAGAAGGTCCGCAGGCCGACCCGGTACGACAGATACGTGTCGAGCCCGCGCAGCCGGCCCTCCTCCAGCCGCTGGGACGCCAGCAGCAGGTGCACGCCCAGCGAGCGGCCGATCCGGCCGATCTGGATGAACATGTCGATGAAGTCGGGCTTGGCGGTCAGCAGTTCACTGAACTCGTCGATGACCAGGACGAGCGAGGCCACCGGCTCCAGCGGGGCGCCGGCCGCGCGCGCCTTCTCGTAGTCGTGGATGTTCGCGTAGTTGCCCGACGAGCGCAGCAGCTCCTGCCGGCGCTGCAGCTCGCCGCGGATCGAGTCGCCCATCCGGTCGACGAGCGTCAGGTCGTCGGAGAGGTTGGTGATGACGGCGGCCACGTGCGGCATCTGCGACATGCCGGCGAAGGTCGCGCCGCCCTTGAAGTCCGCCAGGACGAAGTTCAGGGTCTCCGAGGAGTGGGTGACCGCGAGCCCGAGCACCAGGGTGCGCAGCAGTTCGGACTTGCCGGAGCCCGTGGCGCCGACACACAGCCCGTGCGGCCCCATGCCGTCCTGCGCCGCCTCCTTGAGGTCGAGCATGACCGGCTGGCCCGCCTCGCCGATCCCGATCGGCACCCGCAGCCGCTCGGCCTGCGAACGCGGCCGCCAGGTGCGGTCCACGTCTACCTGCGCCGCGTCGCCCAGCCCCAGCAGCTCCGTGAAGTCCAGGTTCGCCAGCAGCGGTTCGTCGTCGTCCCCGGTGCCCGCGCGCAGCGGCGCCAGCTGCCGGGCCAGGGCCGCGGCGGCCTCCGGCGACAGGAAGTCCGGTACGCCCTCGTACGACGCCCCGGAGGCCGACTCCAGTCGGAGCCGCCCCGGCCGTACGACCACGGACAGGCCGCCCCGAGGCTCGTCCAGCTCGCCGGGCACGACCTCGACGATCGTGACGCCCTGCAACCCCTCCGGCGCGGCGAACGCCGAGTCCGGCGGCACCATCCCGCCGTCTAGGACGATCACCAGGTGCGGCTGGTCGAGCAGCGGCCCGCCCTCCCGGTTGAACCGCGGCCGTCCGTCGAGCCGGCCTGTGAGCAGCTGTTCCAGCTCGCCCAGGTCGTCGCCGAACAGTCGTTTGGAGCCCGCCCCGTCGACCGAGCCGAACAGCTGTGCGTGTGGCAGCCACTTCGTCCAGTCCCAGCGCGCCACCGCGCCCGGCCCCGCCACCACGGCGACCATCAGGTCCTCCGGCGAGTGGAGCGCGGCCAGCTGGCCGACCAGCGCCCGCGCCACCCCCTGCGCCGCCTCCGGCCGGCCGGACACCGTCACGTGGTAGAAGGCGCGCAGCGAGACCGCCATCGGCAGCCCCTCCAACGAACCGTGCACCGCGAGGAACTGCTGCATCGAACCGGCCGCCAGCGGCTCCAGCTCGTCCACCGGCGCGGTGTCCGGCGCCACCAGCGGGGTCGCGAGCTGCTGCACCCCCAGTCCGATGCGGGCCTGCCCGAAGTCCTCGTCGCCGACCCGCCGCTCCCACACCCGGCTGCCCTCGGCGACCAGGGACCACAGCTGTTCGGGCGCGGGGTGCAGATAGAGCTGCGCGTCACGCTGCGCGCGCGCCGTACGGCGGACCTTGCGCCGAGTCTGCGCCAGGTACTTGAGGTAGTCGCGGCGGATGTCCGCCAGCTGTCCCTGGGTGCCGCGCCGGTGGCGTACGACCTGGGCGATGACCATCGCCAGCGTCGACACCAGCATCAGCACGCCCATGATGCGCATGAACGGATGGGCGTTCGGCATGAAGAAGAACACCACCGACGAACCCATGCCGAGCATCGGCAGGAGCTGCATCAGCACGCCCTCCTGCTGTCCGCGCGGCAGCTCGGGCGGTGCCTCGAGGCGCAGTTCCTCCGTGGGCAGCGGCGGCGGCAGGGAGCGTGGGGGGCGTTTGACGACGAGCTGGCTCACCTGAGCACCAATCCCTCGGGCGTACGGGGCCGTTCCGTACCGACGCCCCCGTGGCGGCGGCCTCCCCCGCGCGACGGTGATCCTACTTGCAGACCGGTACACGGTGTGCCGGTAGGGTGACGCTGCGCCCAGCGCGCGCAGCCGCGAAGAGTGGGGGAACAGCCAAGGTGAGTACGGCCACAGCGACGGGTTTCTGCCGCGTCACCGTCGTCGCGCCCGACAGCCGGATCGACGTCGCCCTGCCGGACGACATTCCCGTCGCCGACGTCTGTCCGGAGATCCTGCGCCTGACGGGCCAGACCCAGCCGGCAGGCGCCCCGACCGGGTACCACCTGGTCCGGCGCGACGGCTGCGTCCTCGACGGCGCCCGCTCACTGTCGGCCCAGGCGGTCCTGGACGGACAGGTGCTGATGCTCCGTCCGTTCGCCGAGTCACTGCCGCCCGCCGTCTACGACGACGTGTCCGACGCCGTGGCCTCCGCGGTGACCCGCGACCGGCACCGCTGGAGCGACGATCTGCTGCGCGGCGCCGGGCTGGCCGGCGGCGTACTGCTGCTCGTCCTGATGGGCTTCGTCCTCTGGTTCGCCGACCCGGTGCTGCACGACATGCACAGCCTCCCCGGCGTCATCGCCGGCGCGGTCGGGCTGCTGCTGACCGCGCTCGCGGGCGTACGGGCCCGGGTCTACGGCGACCGGACCTCCGCCGTGGCGCTCGGCCTCGGCGCCATGCCGCACCTGCTGATCGCGGGCTCCGGGCTGGTCGCGGCGGACGCCGGCCACGGACCGGGCCGGCTGCAGTTCCTGCTCGGCTGCGCCTGCGTCCTGCTCGCGTCCGTCGCGCTGGTCGGGCTCACCCCGAGCGGTGACG
>DOWQ01000013.1:5589-12164 GCA_003519485.1 Streptomyces sp.
GCGCGCCCGCCGCGATCGGTGTGGTGGCCTTCCTGCCCGGCCTGTCCGCGCGCTTCGCCCGGCTGCCCATCGGCTACGCCCCGCCGCGCAGCGCGAGCGACAGCGACTTCGACGCCGACCCGGACGCCCTGCCCGACGCCGAGCCCGTCGACGGCGACGGCATCGCCGCCCAGGCACGCCGCGGACACGAGATGCTGCTCGGCCTGGTCGGTGGCTGCGCGGCCGTCGTCGTGGGGTCCGCCGCCGTCCTCGGTTTCTCCGACTCCCTGTGGGGGCAGCTGCTCGCCCTCGCCACCGGACTCGCGATGCTGCTGCGCGCCAGGCTCTTCCGCTACACCTCGCAGGTCGCCTGCGTCCTCACGGCCGGCCTCGCAGCCGTCGGCCTGCTGGTGCTCGGCCTCGCCCTCAACTCGCCGGCCGGGCCCGTACGGGAACTGCTGGCCGGGAACCGCGGCGACATGGACATCCGTACGGTCTGGCTGGCCGCGGCGGTCGCCGCCGGGGCCGCGCTGCTCACCGCCGTCGCGCTGATCGTGCCCCGGAAGGGGCTCACCCCCTTCTGGGGGCGGTTCCTCGACCTCGCGGAGGGCCTCTTCCTGCTGTCCCTGGTGCCGCTGTGCCTCGCCGTCCTGAACGTCTACTCCGCCGCGCGAAGCATGACCAGCGGCTGACCGGCTGCTGACCCGCCCGCCTCCGCTCCGCCCGCGCGGTGGCCCGTTCGCCCGGCGGTCGGGGCGGTGACGCCGGACTGGTACTGTGGGTGACGGCCGCCCGTGTACGCGTCCCCGGAAGATTCCGTCCGGAGACAGCGCCCGGCGCGCCCCGCCTCCCGAGTCACGGAAGCTCCCCTGTGAACCAGACCAGGGGCACTCGGCGGTCGAAACGAAGTCCAAAGGAGTACCGCGTGTCGCTCGACGCCGCTACAAAGAAGCAGATCATGACCGAGTTCGCCACCAAGGAGGGTGACACCGGCTCCCCCGAGGTGCAGGTCGCGATGCTGTCCCGCCGCATCTCCGACCTGACCGAGCACCTCAAGACGCACAAGCACGACCACCACTCCCGCCGTGGTCTGCTGCTCCTGGTCGGCCAGCGCCGCCGGCTGCTGCAGTACCTGGCGAAGAAGGACATCACGCGCTTCCGTACGCTCGTGGAGCGCCTGGGCATCCGCCGCGGTGCGGCGGGCGCGAAGTAGGACGCCGTGAAGGGAGCGGTTCCCACCTCTGGGGGCCGCTCCCTTCGCCGTATGCGCTGTTCGGACGTCCATACGTCCGCGGTGGCGCGTGCGGCGAGGACCGGACGGCTCTCCGCCGCCGTGTGACGGAAGCGGAAGCTTTGTAGTCTGGTCGCAACAAGAGCACAACGCACGAGCACGAGGGGGAGCGCCCACCTCACCGCAGCACCGTCGCCGCAGGCGCCGGTCCTCGGTAGTGGCCGCCGGAGACACGTGTTCTCCGGAGGCTTCGATCGAAGACCGGCCCGGCCGTACGGAGCGAGCGGACCCTGGCGCTCCGCCGCCATCGTCCTCCGCCACACGGGCGGGGGACGCAGACGAGGAGATTTTCCTGGTGGAGAACGAGACCCACTACGCCGAAGCTGTCATCGACAACGGTTCCTTCGGCACTCGCACCATCCGTTTCGAGACGGGCCGGCTGGCCCGCCAGGCCGCCGGCTCCGCCGTGGCCTACCTGGACGACGACACCATGGTGCTGTCGGCCACGAGCGCCTCGAAGAACCCCAAGGACCAGCTCGACTTCTTCCCGCTGACGGTCGACGTCGAGGAGCGGATGTACTCCGCGGGGCGCATCCCCGGCTCCTTCTTCCGTCGCGAGGGCCGCCCGTCCGAGGACGCCGTCCTCACCTGCCGCCTGATCGACCGGCCGCTGCGCCCCTCCTTCAAGAAGGGCCTGCGCAACGAGATCCAGATCGTCGAGACGATCATGGCGCTCAACCCCGACCACCTGTACGACGTGGTCGCGATCAACGCCGCCTCCTGCTCCACGCAGCTGGCGGGCCTCCCCTTCTCCGGCCCGATCGGCGGCACCCGTGTCGCGCTGATCAACGGCCAGTGGGTGGCCTTCCCGACGCACTCCGAGCTGGAGAACGCCGTCTTCGACATGGTCGTCGCCGGCCGCGTCCTGGAGGACGGCGACGTCGCGATCATGATGGTCGAGGCCGAGGCCACCGAGAAGACGATCCAGCTGGTCGCGGACGGTGCCGAGGCGCCGACCGAGGAGATCGTCGCCGCCGGTCTCGAGGCCGCGAAGCCCTTCATCAAGGCCCTCTGCAAGGCGCAGTCGGACCTCGCCGCGAAGGCCGCCAAGCCGACCGGTGAGTTCCCGATCTTCCTGGACCACCAGGAAGACGTCCTGCACTCGCTGACCGAGGCCGTCCGTGACGAGCTCTCGCAGGCGCTGACCATCCCCGGCAAGCAGGCCCGCGAGGCCGAGCTGGACCGGGTCAAGGCACTGGCGGCCGAGAAGCTGCTGCCGCAGTTCGAGGGCCGTGAGAAGGAGATCTCCGCGGCCTACCGGTCGCTGACCAAGACCCTGGTGCGCGAGCGCGTCATCAAGGACAAGGTCCGCATCGACGGCCGCGGCGTCACGGACATCCGTACGCTCGCCGCCGAGGTCGAGGCGATCCCGCGGGTGCACGGCTCGGCGCTGTTCGAGCGCGGCGAGACCCAGATCCTGGGTGTCACCACGCTGAACATGCTCCGCATGGAGCAGCAGCTGGACACGCTGTCGCCGCAGACGCGCAAGCGCTACATGCACAACTACAACTTCCCGCCGTACTCGGTCGGCGAGACCGGCCGCGTCGGCTCCCCGAAGCGCCGCGAGATCGGCCACGGCGCGCTGGCCGAGCGGGCGATCGTGCCCGTCCTGCCGTCCCGCGAGGACTTCCCGTACGCCATCCGCCAGGTCTCCGAGGCGCTCGGCTCCAACGGTTCGACCTCCATGGGCTCGGTCTGCGCCTCGACGATGTCGCTGCTGAACGCCGGTGTGCCGCTGAAGGCCGCCGTCGCCGGTATCGCCATGGGCCTCATCTCCGAGCAGATCGACGGTGAGACGCACTACGTCGCGCTGACCGACATCCTCGGCGCCGAGGACGCGTTCGGCGACATGGACTTCAAGGTTGCCGGTACGAAGCAGTTCGTCACCGCGCTGCAGCTGGACACCAAGCTGGACGGCATCCCGGCGTCCGTGCTGGCCGCGGCCCTCAAGCAGGCCCGCGACGCCCGGCTGCACATCCTCGACGTGATGAACGAGGCCATCGACGTCCCGGACGAGATGTCCCCGAACGCCCCGCGGGTCATCAGCGTCAAGATCCCGGTGGACAAGATCGGCGAGATCATCGGCCCGAAGGGCAAGATGATCAACCAGATCCAGGAGGACACCGGGGCCGACATCTCGGTGGAGGACGACGGCACCATCTACATCGGTGCCGTCGACGGCCCGTCGGCCGAGGCCGCCCGCGCCACGATCAACGGCATCGCCAACCCGACGATGCCCGAGGTCGGCGAGCGGTACCTGGGCACGGTCGTGAAGACGACCACCTTCGGCGCCTTCGTCTCGCTGATGCCCGGCAAGGACGGCCTCCTGCACATCTCGCAGATCCGCAAGCTCGCCGGTGGCAAGCGCGTGGAGAACGTCGAGGACGTGCTCGCGGTCGGCGCGAAGGTCCAGGTCGAGATCGCCGAGATCGACCAGCGCGGCAAGCTGTCGCTGATCCCCGTCATGGACGAGGACAAGGCCGCCGAGGCCGAAGCCGAGGCCGTGCCGCAGGCGAAGGACGACGCCGCCAAGTGACACGTACGCACCGGACGACGGCCCGCACCTCCTCGGAGGGGCGGGCCGTCGCCCGTACCAAAACCCTGATCAAGGGCGAGCACGGCACCGGAACGGTCCGCCGCACCACCCTCCCCGGGGGTCTGCGCGTGGTTACCGAGACCCTGCCGGCCGTCCGCTCCGTCACCTTCGGCATCTGGGCGCACGTCGGCTCGCGTGACGAGACGCCGGCGCTGAACGGCGCCACCCACTATCTGGAGCACCTGCTCTTCAAGGGCACGAAGCGGCGCAGCGCGCTGGACATCTCCGCGGCGCTCGACGCCGTCGGTGGCGAGATGAACGCCTTCACGACGAAGGAGTACACCTGCTACTACGCGCGGGTGCTCGACACCGACCTGCCGCTGGCCGTCGACGTGCTGTCCGACATGCTCACCGGCTCCCTCATCGAGGCCGGTGAGGTCGAGTCCGAGCGCGGCGTCATCCTCGAAGAGATCGCGATGACGGACGACGACCCGGGCGACTCCGTGCACGACCTGTTCGCGCACACCATGCTCGGCGACACCCCGCTCGGCCGCCCCGTGCTCGGCACCGTCGAGACGGTGGAGGGCCTCACCCGCGACCGGATCGCGCGCTTCTACAAGAAGCACTACGACCCGACGAACCTGGTCGTGACGGCCGCGGGCAATGTGGATCACACCAAGGTCGTACGGATGGTCCGCGCCGCCTTCGAACGGGCGGGCGCGCTCTCCCGTACGGACGCGGTCCCGCGCGAGCCGCGCTCCGGCAGCCGTACGGTCCGCGCCGCGGGCCAGGTCGATGTCATCGAACGCCGGACCGAGCAGGCCCATGTGATCCTCGGGATGCCCGGCATACCGCGCACCGACGACCGGCGCTGGGCGCTGGACGTGCTCAGCACGGCGCTCGGCGGCGGCATGAGCTCCCGGCTCTTCCAGGAGATCCGCGAGAAGCGGGGCCTCGCCTACTCCGTCTACTCCCACACCTCGGGCTTCGCGGACTGCGGGCTCTTCGGCGTGTACGCGGGCTGCCGGCCGGCCCAGGTCCAGGACGTCCTCAAGATCTGCCGGGACGAGCTGGAGCAGGTCGCGCAGAGCGGGCTGACCGACGAGGAGGTGCGGCGGGCCATCGGACAGCTGTCCGGCTCCACCGTCCTCGGCCTGGAGGACACGGGCGCCTTGATGCACCGGCTCGGCAAGGGCGAGCTGTGCTGGGGCGACCAGATGTCGGTCGACGAGATGCTCGCCCATATCGCCGCCGTCACTCCGGACGCCGTCCGCGAGGTGGCGCGCGATCTACTGGGACAGCGGCCCTCGCTGTCCGTCATCGGAACCCTGAAGGACAAGCAGGCGGCCCGGCTGCACGAAGCGGTCGCCTGACCGGCGGCGCCGACCGCGCGGTGAGCGTGCGATGAGCGCCGCCCGGTCGGGCTGCGGGGTTCCGCCCGCGCAGGAACACGGTCCACGGAAGAAGTGAGGAACAACCGCCATGAGCAGCAAGCTCCGAGTGGCAGTCCTGGGCGCCCAAGGGCGCATCGGCTCCGAGGCCGCACGCGCGGTCGAGGCCGCAGAGGACATGGAGCTCGTCGCCGCGCTCGACCGCGACGACGAGCTGACGGCGCTGACCGCGGCAGGCGCCGAGGTCGCGGTCGACCTCACGCACCCCGACGCGGTGATGGGGAATCTGGACTTCCTGGTCCGGAACGGCGTCCACGCGGTCGTCGGCACGACCGGCTGGACCGACGAGCGCCTGGAGACGCTGCGCGCCGCGCTCGCCGGCTCCCCTGGGACCGGTGCGCTGATCGCGCCGAACTTCTCCATCGGGGCCGTGCTGACCATGGCGTTCGCCCGGCAGGCGGCGCGCTTCTTCGAGTCCGCCGAAGTCATCGAGCTGCACCACCCGAACAAGGCGGACGCGCCCTCGGGGACCGCGACCCGCACCGCCCAGCTCATCGCCGCGGCCCGGCGCGACGCGGGCCTCGGCCCGCAGCCGGACGCCACGAGCACCGCCCTCGACGGGGCGCGCGGCGCCGATGTGGACGGGGTGCCTGTGCACTCCGTACGGCTGCGCGGCCTGCTGGCGCACCAGGAGGTGCTGCTCGGCGACACCGGTGAGACGCTCACCATCCGGCACGACTCGCTGCACCACAGCTCCTTCATGCCCGGCATCCTGCTGGGCGTGCGGCGCGTGGGCTCCACCCCCGGACTGACGTTCGGGCTGGAACACTTCCTCGATCTGGGCTGACGGCGTGCGCGACAGAATCACCTACTTCGCCCTGGCGGCCGTCCTGGTCGTCTACTTCGTCCTGGCCGGCGGGCGCGGCATCGCGCTGATCGGCCAGGGCACCGCGGTGACGGTCGCCCTCGGGCTCTCCGTGCTGGTCATGCCGCTGATCGGCGTCTGGTTCCTGTGCCAGACGACGAAGTTCGCGCGCGACGCGGACCGGCTGGCGGCGGAGCTCGAGTCGGAGGGCGGCCTCCCCCCGGACGAGCTGGTACGGAGCCCGAGCGGCCGTATCGACCGGGACTCGGCCGACGCCGTCTTCACCCGCCGGAAGACCGAGGCGGAGGGGGCGCCGGAGGACTGGCGGGTCTGGTTCCGGCTCGCGGTCGCCTACCGCGACGCCCGGGACACCCCGCGCGCCCGCAAGGCCATGCAGCGGGCCATCGCGCTGCACGACGGCAGGCCCGTACGCGCCTGAGCCGAACGCCGCGCGCCCGGGAGGCACGCCAGTGGGCGGGCACACGTCCGCAGTCGTACGTCACCGGAGCGCCG
>DOWQ01000305.1 GCA_003519485.1 Streptomyces sp.
CAGCAGCCGCAGCACCCCCAGCAGCAGCCGTACGCCCAGCAGGTGCCGCAGCAGGGCGGGCCCGCCCAGCCGCCGCCGATGGGCGGGCCCGCCGGGCCGGTCGCCGAGCACCGCAGCCCCACCGGCTTCCACCATCTGGCCGTCGGCCGGGTGATGCGCATCGGCCGTGCGCTGGAGAACGAGCTGGTCGTCTCCGACCTCCAGGTCTCGCGGCACCACGCCGAGTTCCGGTCCACGCCCGACGGCCGCTTCGAGATCGTCGACCTCGGCAGCCACAACGGCACCTACGTCAACGGCCAGCCGGTCCGGCAGCAGACCATCGGCCCGAACGACACCGTCGGCGTCGGCCACTCCACCTTCCGCCTCGTCGGCGACCGGCTGGAGGAGTTCGTCGACACCGGCGAGGTCTCCTTCTCCGCCAGCCACCTCACCGTCACGGTCGACGGCGGCAGGACGATCCTCAACGACGTCTCCTTCGGCGCCCCGGAGAAGTCGCTGATCGCGGTGATCGGCCCGTCCGGCTCCGGCAAGTCCACGCTGCTCCGCGCCCTGACGGGCTACCGCCCGGCCGACCGCGGTGACGTCCTCTACGACAACCGCAACCTCTACAAGCAGTTCGCCGAGCTGCGGCAGCGCATCGGGCTGGTCCCGCAGGACGACATCCTGCACAAGGAGCTGACCGTCCGCACCGCGCTCAAGTACGCGGCCAAGCTCCGGTTCCCCGGTGACACCGCGGCGGCCGAGCGCGAGGCCCGGATCGGCGAGGTGCTGCGCGAGCTCAAGCTCGACATCCACAAGGAGAAGAAGGTCTCCTCCCTCTCCGGCGGCCAGCGCAAGCGCGTGTCGGTGGCCCTGGAGCTGCTGACCAAGCCGTCGCTGATCTTCCTGGACGAGCCGACCTCCGGTCTCGACCCGGGCATGGACCGCGACGTCATGCAGCTGCTGCGCGGCCTCGCCGACGACGGCCGTACGGTCCTGGTGGTCACCCACTCCGTGGCCGAGCTGGCGATCTGCGACAAGCTGCTGGTGATGGCGCCGGGCGGCTCGGTCGCGTACTTCGGCCCGCCGGACGACGCGCTGAACTTCTTCGGCTACTCCACCTGGGCCGATGTCTTCTCCGCCTTCGAGAACTACCGCGACTACGACTGGTCGGGCCGCTGGCGCGGCTCGCAGCACTACCAGATGTACGCCGCGGACCTCGACGCCGTCGCCCCGCAGACCACGCATGTGCAGCCGCAGCAGATCCGGCCGCCGAAGCAGCAGAGCTGGGGCTCCCAGCTGTGGACGCTGATGCGCCGCTACCTGTCGGTGATCGCCTCCGACCGCGGCTTCATCGGGCTCATGCTGGTGCTGCCCGCCGTGCTCGGGGTGGTGAGCGTGCTGATCCCGGCGGACTACGGCCTGGGGCTCGGCCCGCAGGGCGGCAGCCCGCCGTTCTCCAACCGGGACGGCAGCACGATCCTGCTGATCCTCGCGGTCGGCGCCTGCTTCGCGGGCGCGGCGAACTCCGTACGAGAGCTGATCAAGGAGCGGGTGATCTACGAACGGGAACGGGCGACCGGCCTCTCCCGCTCGGCGTACCTGATGTCCAAGGTGATCGTGCTCGGCATGATCACCGCCCTCCAGGGCGGCATCATCAGCGCCATCGGCTTCATCCCGCGGGACCTCCCGGCGGAGGGACTGCTCCTGACGGACTCGCCCGGCCTGGAGCTGACCCTGCCCATCATGGGGCTGGGGTTCACCTCGATGATGTTCGGGCTGATCATCTCCTCGCTGGTGAAGACCTCCGAGAAGACCATGCCGCTGCTGGTCATGTTCGCCATCGTCCAGGTCGTCTTCACGGGCTGCCTCTTCCAGCTCAACGACAAGATCGGCGTCGAACAGCTGGCCTGGCTCATGCCGTCGCGCTGGGCCGTCTCGGCCGCAGGCAGCACCGCGGACCTGAATGTGCTGCTGCCCTGGGACCCGACCGCCCCGGACCCGCTGTGGGAGCACGAGCTGGGCACCTGGTTCCTGGACATGGGCGTGCTGGTGGGGATCGGCGTCGTGTGCGGCGTCATCGTCCTGCGCCTGCTGCGCCGGCACGAGCCGGAGGTCATGCGCAAGTAGGCCCGCCGGTGGCCGGGCGGCGCGAATCCCCGTTACTCGCGCGTGCCGGGCGGGCGGACACGACTGGGCGGCGGCACCCCCCGCGGGGGTGCCGCCGCCCTGTGTCGTACGGCCTTGCGCTCGGTGGCCGGTACGGCCCCAGCGTCGTGCTGCGCTCTTAGTAGGCGGAGTCCACGTTGTCCATGGAGCCGTACCGGTCGGCGGCGTAGTTGCACGCCGCGACGATGTTGGCCACCGGGTCGTACAGGTCCTTCTCCGTACCCTCGACGTGGTAGGCGTCGAAGGTCGGCGGGATGACCTGGAGCAGGCCCTTGGACGGGATGCCGTTCTGGGCGTTGATGTCCCAGTTGTTTATGGCCTTCGGGTCACCGCCGGACTCACGCATGATGTTGCGGTGGATGCCCTCGTAGCTGCCGGGGATGTCGTTCTTCTCCATGATGACCAGGGCCTCGCGGATCCAGCCGTCCACGTTGTTCGGGTAGCTGGGCTTCTTCGACTCGGAGGCGGACTTGCGCTCCGCCGAACGGTCCGCGGTCTTCTCACCGGAACGCTCGGACGCGGCCTTGGTCTCCGCCTTGCTCTTGGCCTCGGCCTTGGCCTTGCTCTCGGCCTTGGTCTGAGCCTCGGCCTTGGCCTTCGCCTGGACCTCGGTCTTCGCGGTCTTGGGCGCGGCCTTCTTGTCGGCGACGGGAGCCGTCTTCTCGCGGGGAGCGAAAGCCTCCGTCGCCTTCGCGGGCGCCTCCTGCTGGGCGTAGAGACCGTCGGTCGTCTGCTTGTTCTGCCCGCCGGTGACCTCAGCGCTGTAAGCGGCCGGCAGTGCCTGGCTGCTCGCCCCGGCCTCCACCTGTCCGGGAGCGGCCAGGCCGAGAACCATGGACGCGGCGCCGACGGCGGCGAGGCCGGCGGCGGAGAGCTTGTGGGGCTTGGCGAGCCGGCTGCTGTCACCGGAGAAGGTGGGGACGCGCATGGGTGTGGACCTCTTCCAAATCGCTGGGGCCGCAGTGGCCGGGGGTCGGTAGCGGCGGCACGAGAAGCTCCTGAGCGTGAGGAGCGTTGGCTCGCCGTTGCCGACAAGAAGCACCACCTTCGAACTGCGGTGCCATGCGACGAAGCAATTGTTAGCGGCCCAAAACGGGCATAGCAATGGTGTGACGTACTATCCGGAATCGTGGCAAGCGGGGCCGTCGCAGTAGTAGCGAGGGCCCCGCTCGGGTTGGTGTTCGGAAAAATCCACTATCTGGCTTCGTAAGTGATCTGGGTCCTATGCCTGGCCTCACATCGAGCGTCTGTTCGTTTGGCCGAGGGTGTCCGGCGGGATACGCACAGTGGCCGTTCGAGGGTGCGCTCTCAGCGTTCTCAGCCGGGCAGCAGGAGGTGCACGTCCCCGAACTCGTGCCACAGATACCGCTCCGCCAGCGCAGCCGCATAGGCGCGCCCCAGGGGCTCCCGGCCCGCCACCGCCTCCAGCATCAGCAGATGCGAGGCCTCGGGCTCGTGCAGCCCCGTGAGCAGCCCGTGGACGGCCCGCACACCCCGCTCGGGGGTCACCACCAGCTCCGTCCAGCCCGCCGCCGCCCGTACGGTCCCGTCGGGCCGGGCCGCCGACTCCAGGGCCCGTACCGCCGTGGTCCCCACGGCCAGCACCCGGCCGCCGCCCGCCCGCGCCGCGTTCACCAGCCGGGCCGTGGTCTCCGGCACGGCGAACCGCTCCGGATACGGCGGCTCGTGCGCCTCCGCCGACGCGACTCCGGTGTGCAGCGTCAGCGGGGCGAACTGCACACCCCGGCTCACCAGGGCCGCCACCAGGGCGGCGGTGAACGGACGGGCCGCGCTCGGCATCTCCGCCGACCCGTCCCCGTCGGCCGACGGCACGGCGAACACCGTCCGGTACGCCGAGAGCGGCTGGTCGCGGTCCGTATATCCGTACCGGATCGGCCGGCCGTGCCGGTTCAGCAGCGCCGGCACGGCCGCGCCCACCGGCCGCGCCCACCACAGCCGCTCCCGCGCGTCGAGCGGCTCCTCCAGGACCAGCTGCGACCCGCGGGGGAGCCGTACGACAGCG
>DOWQ01000540.1 GCA_003519485.1 Streptomyces sp.
CCGGTGGCACAGGCCGCGACGGCGGCATCCGGTCGGCCGGGGACACCGGCCGGCGGCTCGCGTACATCAGCGCCGCGTGCAGCCGTTCCTCGCTGGTCGGCGCACCCGGGTGGAGGAGGAAGACGCCGGGCAGGATCTGCTGCCAGTGCCCGCCGGGGCGGCAGCGTTCGGCGGCGGTGGCCGCGGTGACACCGTGCTCGCGCAGCTGGCGCGCCGTCAGAACGAGCCGCCGGCCACCGGACGCGGCGGGGCGGAGGATCCGGGAGGGGTACGGGGTGTTGTGGTTCATGTCCCGCACCCTTCCCGAACCCGGGGCGTTCTCCTGGCGTTGTTACCGGTCCGTCGACAAACTCGGACAACTTCGCCCTAAAGTATGTTTGTTCGAATGGGGATCGGAAGGTCGAGGGGGAGGGCGGAGCGGGCCGGACCGCCCGCGCGGCAAGCAGCACGCGGTACGCCCGGCCCGGCACCCAACACGCGGCACCCGGCACCCGAACCGGATTGGCTCAGCCTGCGGCGCCGGCGTCGCACTCCTGTCCCCGCAGGGCCCGGGCCAGGTCGTCGTGCGCCTCCAGTACGAGCCGCCGCAGTGCGGGCGCCGCGCCCTCGTGCTCGTCCAGCCACGCCTGTGCGGCGTCCAGCGTCGCCCGGTCGCCCTGGAGGACGGGGAAGAGTCCCCGGACGACGGCCATCCCGATCTCGATCGACCGCTTCTCCCACACCTGTTCGATCGCCTCGAAGTAGCGCGGCGCGAACGGGGCGAGCAGCTCGCGCTGGCCCGGCTGGTCGAAACCGGCGATGGTCGCCTCGACCAGGGCGTTGGACAGCCGGTCGGACTCCACCACATCCGCCCACGCCCGCTCCTTCACCTCCGCGGACGGCCGGGCGGCGAGGCAGCGGACCTGGTGGCGCTTGCCGGAGGCGGTGTCGTCGCGGGCCAGCTCGGCGGCGATCTCGGGGGCGCCGGCGGCGCCGTGCGCCGCGAGCGGCTCGAGGAAGGTCCAGCGCAGCTCCTGGTCCACGTCCAGTCCGTCGATCCTGGCGCTGCCCGACAGCAGCCCCTGGAGGAGCTGGAGGTCGGCCGCGCTGCCCGCGCAGTCGGCGAAGAATCGGGCCCAGGCCAGCTGGTGGCCGCTGCCCGGGGCGGCGAGCCGCAGCTCGCGCAGCGCGCCCTCGGCGAGCGCCCGGCCGCCCTCCTCGCGCCACTCGGGAGCGGCGTAGTGGATCAGGGAGGAGCGCGCCCAGGCGTGCAGCATCTGGAGGACGCCGATGTCGCTCTCGCGGCCGGCGAAGCGCAGCACCAGGCGGAGGAAGTCGCGGGCCGGCATCAGCCCGTCCCTGGTGAGGTTCCGCAGGGCCGACCAGCACAGGGCGCGGGCGAGGGGGTCGGTGAGCTCGCCGAGATGCCGGCGCAGCGTGCTGAGCGAGCCCTCGTCGAAGCGGGTCTTGCAGTACGTGAGGTCGTCGTCGTTGACGAGGATCAGCTCGGGCCGCCGGGCGCCGGCCAGCTCGGTGACGACCGTACGGGGGCCGGCGACGTCGACCTCCGCGCGGGCGTAGCGCACCAGTTCGGTGCCCTCGCGGTGGTAGAGGCCGACGGCCACCCGGTGCGGCCGGAGCTCCGGGTGCGAAGGGGCGGCGTCCTGGAGGACGGCCAGTTCGGTGATCCGGTCGGCCGTGTCGTAGACGGCCATCGGGGTCAGGGAGTTGACCCCGGCGGTCCGGAGCCAGGCGCGGGACCACTCGGCCATGTCGCGGCCGGAGGTCTCCTCCAGCACCGACAGCAGGTGCTCGAGACGGGTGTTGCCGTACGCGTGCCGCTTGAAGTAGCGGCGGGCGCCCTCCAGGAAGGCGTCCCGGCCGACGTAGGCGACGAGCTGCTTGAGCACCGAGGCGCCCTTGGCGTAGGTGATGCCGTCGAAGTTGAGCTTGGCGTCCTGGAGGTCGTGGATGTCGGCGGTGATGGGGTGGGTGGAGGGCAGCTGGTCCGCGCGGTAGGCCCAGGCCTTGCGGCGGTTGGCGAAGGTGATCCAGCCGTTCTCGAAGCGGGTCGCCTCGACCAGTGACAGGGCGCCCATGAAGTCGGCGAAGGACTCCTTGAGCCACAGGTCGTCCCACCACTCCATGGTGACGAGGTCACCGAACCACATGTGCGCCATCTCGTGCAGGATGACGTTGGCCCGGCCCTCGTACGAGGCCTGCGTGACCTTGCCGCGGAAGACGAACTCCTCGCGGAAGGTGACGCAGCCCGGGTTCTCCATGGCCCCGATGTTGTACTCGGGCACAAACGCCTGGTCGTACTTCCCGAAGGGGTACGGGTAGTCGAAGTGCTCGTGGAAGAAGTCCAGGCCCTGCTTGGTGACGGTGAAGATGTCGTCCGCGTCGAAGTGCCGGGCGAGTCCCTTGCGGCACAGCGCGCCGAGCGGGATCTCCAGCTCCGTGCCGTCCGCCAGCGTGCGCCGGTAGGTGTCGCGGACCATGTGGTACGGCCCGGCGACGACGGCCGTGATGTACGTCGGGATCGGCTCGGTCCGCTTGAAGCGCCAGGTGGCGCCGGAGCCCTCGGCGACGGGCTCGCCCTCCGCCGCGCCGTTGCTGAGCACGGTCCAGCCGGCGGGCGCGGTGACGGAGAAGGTGAAGGGCGCCTTCAGGTCCGGCTGTTCGAAGTTGGTGAAGACCCGGCGAGCGTCGGCGGGCTCGTACTGGGTGTAGAGGTAGACCTCGCCGTCCTCCGGATCGGCGAAGCGGTGCATGCCCTCGCCGGTGCGGCTGTACGCGCACCGGGCGTCGACGGTGAGAACGTTCTCGGCGGCCAGGTCGTCGAGGGCGACGCGCGAGCCGTCGAAGACGACGGCCGGGTCGAGCTCGCGGCCGTTGAGGACGACCGAGGTCACGGACGGCGCGACCAGGTCCGCGAAGCTCGCCGCACCGGGGCGGGCGCAGCGGAAGCGGATGGTCGTCACCGACCGGAAGGTGCGCGGGTCACCGGCACCGCCGGCACGGGCCGCGGCTCCGGCGGCCGGGGTCGCGGTCGCGGACCGCAGGTCCAGTGCCACCTCGTACCCGTCCACGGTCAGTAGACCGGCCCGCTCGCGCGCCTCGTCACGGGTCAGGTTCTCACCGGGCACGATGGCTCCTTTGCCTCGTATCTCTGCTGCTCTGTCTCACACTGTGGTCGCCATGGTGTCACGAGCCCCCGGGCGGTGACAGGCGGGAATGCGTCTGCCGGAGCGGCCGTTGAAGGGGAAACGAAACCTTGCCGCTGGATGAGGAGAACCCCCCGTGCCCGCTCCCGACAAGACCACTGCCGACTTCTGGTTCGACCCGCTCTGCCCGTGGGCCTGGCTGACCTCGCGCTGGATGCTGGAGGTGGAGAAGGTCCGCCCGGTGGAGGTGCGCTGGCACGTGATGAGCCTGGCCGTGCTCAACGAGCCGCGGCTCGACGAGCTGCCCGCCGAGTACCGCGAGATGATGGACAAGACCGCCTGGGGGTCGGTGCGCGTCGCCGTGGCCGCCGAGCGCGAGCACGGCAGCAAGGTGCTCGGTCCCCTCTACACGGCCATGGGGACCAGGTTCCACAACCGGGGCGAGGGCATCTCCACGGAGACGACGGCCGCCGCGCTGCGGGACGCCGGGCTGCCCGCGGAGCTCGCGGACGCCGCCGACTCCGACGCGTACGACACCGAGCTGCGCGCCTCGCACCGACAGGGCATCGAGCTGGTGGGCCAGGACGTCGGCACCCCGGTGATCTCGGTGCCCGGCGCGGACGGCGAGCCGGTGGCGTTCTTCGGCCCGGTCGTCACCCCGGCCCCGAAGGGCGAAGCCGCGGGGAAGCTGTGGGACGGCACCCTGCTGGTCGCCTCGACCCCGGGCTTCTACGAGATCAAGCGGACCCGGACCGAACGGCCGATATACGACTGATCTCCGGTCCCGGCCGAGCAGCGGCACAGCAGTCGGCGCAACGCGTGAGGCGGCCCCCCGCGGGGGGCCGC
>DOWQ01000081.1:0-6088 GCA_003519485.1 Streptomyces sp.
GCCCCGGCCGCGGCCGCGGCCCCGGCGTAACGCCCTGCCGGCGGCCGGGCCGCGACGGCTCACCCCGGCGTGGCCCGGTCCGGACGGGTCGCCGTGAGTGTGCCCCGGCTGTGGCCCCGGCGCCTGCCGAATCGTCCGGAGCCCGCCCGGCCGCCCGGCCGGGAGCGTAGAAAAGCGCCCGGCCGCTCCTCAATCGAGTTGCGGCCGGGCGCACATCCATGCGGCTATGGGCTCTGGGCCATCTCCTCGGCCAGGGCGGCCGTGAAGGAGTCCACGTCCGCCTCCGTCGTGTCGTAGGAGCACATCCAGCGGACGACACCGGCGGGCTCGTCCCAGAAGTAGAACCGGTAGCGCTTCTGCAGCCGCTCCGCGACGTCGTGCGGCAGCGCGGCGAACACCGCGTTGGCCTGCACCGGATGCAGGATCTCCACCCCGTCCACGCCCCGGGCACCGGCCTCCAGCCGGCGCGCCATCGCATTGGCGTGCGAGGCGCCGCGCTTCCACAGCTCGCCCGAGAGCAGGGCCTCGAACTGCACCGAGACGAAGCGCATCTTGGACGCCAACTGCATGGACAGCTTGCGCAGATGCTTCATCGCGCGCACCGCGTCCGGGTTGAGCACCACGACGCACTCGCCGAACAGCAGCCCGTTCTTGGTGCCGCCGAAGGAGAGCACGTCAACTCCGGCGTCCGTGGTGAACTCCCGCAGCGGAACGCCCAGCGTCGCGGCGGCGTTGGCGATCCGCGAGCCGTCCAGGTGGACCGTCATCCCCCGCTCGTGCGCGTGGGCGCAGATCGCGCGGATCTCGCCGGGCGTGTAGCAGGTGCCCAGCTCGGTCGTCTGGGTGATCGAGACGACCTGTGGCTGGGCGCGGTGCTCGTCGTCCCGGCCGTACGCTTCGCGCTCGACCAGCTCGGGCGTGAGCTTGCCGTGCTCCGCGGGCACGGCGAGCAGCTTGAGGCCGCCGACCCGCTCGGGGGCGCCGCACTCGTCGACGTTGATGTGCGCGCCGTCGGCGCAGATCACCGCGCCCCACCGCTCGGTGAGGGTTTGGAGGGCGAGGACGTTCGCGCCGGTGCCGTTGAAGACGGGGTACACCTCGGCGCGCGGGCCGAAGTGGGCGCGGAACACCTCCTGGAGGTGCCGGGTGTAGTCGTCCTCGCCGTACGCGGTCTGGTGGCCGCCGTTGGCGAGGGCGAGCGCCGCCAGGATCTCCGGGTGCACGCCCGCGTAGTTGTCGCTGGCGAATCCCCTCAGCTCGGGGTCGTGACGCCGGACCGCGTCGGTGCGGCCGGCGTCGGGGGTCACGGTTGCGGGGTCAGCCACAGGCGCTTTCCGTTCACATTCTCGGCGGGCTCGTCCCAGACGCCGGCGATGGCATCGGCCAGCTCCTTGACGTCGGTGAAGCCCGCGAACTTCGCGTGGGGGCGCTCGGCACGCATCGCGTCGTGCACCAGCGCCTTCACCACCAGGATGGCAGCAGCCGCGCGCGGGCCGCCCGTGCCCCCTTCTTCCTTGCGGTAGAGGTCCGCCTCCTTGCGGAAGGCGTCCGCGAGCGCCAGCGTCCAGGCCTCCGCCGCGGCCTTGGAGGCGGCGTACGCGGCGTTGCCGGCGGTCGGATTGCTCGCGCCGGCCGCGCTGATCAGCACGAAACGGCCGTTGCCGCTGCGTGCGAGGGCGTCGTGGAAGGCGAGTGAGGTGTGCTGGACGGTACGGATCAGCAGGTTGTGCAGGGTGTCCCAGTCCGCGAGCGGGGTCTCCCTGAAGGTCTTGCTGCCGCGCCAACCGCCGACGAGGTGGACGACGCCATCGATGCGGCCGAACTCCTTCTCAGTGCGGTCCGCCCACGCCCGCGTCGCGTCCAGGTCGAGGAGGTCCACGGTCTCGCCTGTGACGGTGGCGCCGCCGTGCGCGTACCGCGCCGCGTCAACGGCCTCGGCCAGCCGCGCGACGTCCGCGTCGGCCGCTATGACAGTGGCACCGGCCTCGGCCAGCCGCAGCAGGGCGGCGCGGCCGGCCGGCCCCGCCGCTCCGGCCACCGCGACCACGGCTCCGTCGAGCGGCCCTGCTCCGTTACCGTCTGCGCTGCCGTTCATGTTCGTCGCCTCCTCCTGATCGCTCACGCGACCTCCGTCCCCTGGGCGCTTCCGGCGGTGATCCCCTTGGTGGAAGCGATCACACCGCGCAGCCGCTTGGCAAGCGCCTCGTAGAACAGACTCAGCGGGAACTCGTCCGGAAGCACCTCGTCCACGAGTTTGCGCGGCGGCAGCGACAGGTCGAGCGCGTCCGGGCCCTTCTTCCACACGGACCCGGGGTGCGGGGCCAGATAGGCCGAGACGAGATCGTAGGCGGCGAACCAATGCACGAGCTTGGGGCGGTCGATGCCGTCTCGGTAGAGCTTCTCGATCTCGGCGCAGAGCTGGTTGGTGACCTGCGGAGCCCGGTCCCAGTCGATGTGCAGCGTGTTGTCCGTCCAGCGTACGACGTCGTGCTGGTGCAGGTAAGCGAAGAGCAGCTGGCCGCCGAGGCCGTCGTAGTTCTTCACCCGGTCGCCGGTGACCGGGAAGCGGAACATCCGGTCGAAGATCACGGCGTACTGGACGTCGCGCGCCTGTTCGATGCCCTCGGACTCCAGCTTCACGGCCTCCCGGAAGGCGGTGAGGTCGCAGCGCAGCTCCTCCAGCCCGTACATCCAGAACGGCTGCCGCTGCTTGATCATGAACGGGTCGAACGGCAGGTCACCGTGGCTGTGAGTCCGGTCGTGGACCATGTCCCACAGGACGAAGGCCTCCTGGCAGCGGGCCTGGTCGGCGAGGAGTTCCCGGATGTCGTCGGGCAGGTCGATGCCGAGGGTCTCGACGGCGGCCTGGCTGACGACCCGGAAGCGGGCGGCCTCGCGGTCGCAGAAGATGCCGCCCCAGGTGAAGCGCGCGGGGGCCTCGCGCACCGCGATCGTCTCCGGGAAGAGGACGGCGGAGTTGGTGTCGTAGCCGGCGGTGAAGTCCTCGAACGTGATGCCGATGAAGAGCGGGTTGTCGAACCGGGTGCGCTCCAGCTCGGCCAGCCAGTCGGGCCAGACCATGCGCAGGACGACCGCTTCGACGTTGCGGTCCGGATTGCCGTTCTGGGTGTACATCGGGAAGAGGACCAGGTGCTGGAGTCCGTCCTCGCGCCGCGCGGCGGGCTGGAAGGCGAGGAGCGAGTCCAGGAAGTCGGGCACGCCGAAGCCGCCCTCGGCCCAGCGGTCCAGGTCGGCGACGAGGGCCCGGTGGTACTCCGCGTCGTGCGGCACCAGCGGGGACAGCTCGCGCACGGCGGCCGTCACCCGGTGGAGGGCGTCCTCCACGGCGGAGCGCGCGGGGGCGCCGTCGGCGGCGAAGTCGATCGAGCCGTCCTTCGACTGCCACGGCCGGATCTCCTCCACGGCGGCCTTGAGGACGAGCCAGGATGGGTGGTCGATCACGCGGTCGGCAGGGAAAGCGGCACCCCTCTGACGCTCCTGCACAAGAATTTCCGTCATTTCTCACCCTCCACCGAAGAACCTGCCGTCGAACCACCGTATCCGTGCGGGGATCTCTCACTCAAGTGGGGTTGCCGGAAATCATCCGGTCGATGCGCGGAACGGCCGTGATTTTTCCCGTAGACAACGGTACCCACGGGCGCATCGCCCATTCCTCCGCCTCGTGTCTCCTTCGTGCGACCCCGGCCACAGCGCCGGAAGGCGGCCCGGCCACCGCCCGGAGCGCCGGTGCCGGAAGCGCGACCGGGCACGCCGCGCAGCGGTACAAGAGACGCCCTCTGCCGTTAGGCTTCCTGCTGGTTCACGGGGCAGCCGGGGGGCGGCTGCGCCTTCCGGGGGCGACCTCCGCCCCCGCGGATTGGAGGACTCTTGACCTTCCTCACCATCGGACACCGCGGAGTGATGGGCGTCGAGCCGGAGAACACCCTGCGCTCCTTCGTACGGGCCGACCGTGAAGGCCTGGACGTGATCGAGCTGGACCTGCACCTGAGCAAGGACGGCGCGCTCGTGGTGATGCACGACGCCGAGGTGGACCGCACGACGGACGGCAAGGGCCCCATCGCCGACTTCACCCTCGCCGGGCTGCGCGAGCTGGACGCCGGGAAGGGGGAGCGGGTACCGGAGTTCGAGGAGGTCCTCGACGCCGTCCAGGCACCGCTCCAGGCCGAGATCAAGGACGTGGCGGCAGCCCGGGCCCTCGCCGGCGTCATGCTGCGCCGCGACCTCACCGGCCGGGTCGAGGTGATCTCCTTCCACGACGAGGCGCTCGCCGAGATCGGCAAGCTGGTGCCGGGCGTCCGCACCGCGCTGGTCGCGAGCCGCTACGGCCCGGACGTGGTCGACCGGGCCCTGGCGGTCGGCGCCGGGACGCTCGTCCTCAACATCCGCAGACTGACCCTGGAGCTCGTCGAACGCGCACGCGAAGCCGACCTCAAGGTCATCGGCTGGGTGGTCAACACCCAGGACCATCTGCGGCTCGCCCGCGCGCTCGGCCTGGACGGCGGCACCACCGACTTCCCGGAGATCAAACGGACCTGCCGCTTCACGGCCTGAGGCCCGGCCGGGCGGGGTCGGGCCGGGCCGGGCGACGGCTCGGACGACGGCGACTGCGGAGCCGGCGGGCCGGGCCACGGCGCGCCGGCCCCGCTCCGTCACGGGGCCGCTGCGCCGAGGGGCTTCACCAGCAGCTCGAACCGGAGATCGTCGCGCTGCGGGATGCCGAAGCGCTCGTCGCCGTACGGAAAGGGGCTCATCCGGCCGGTACGGCGGTAGCCGCGCCGCTCGTACCAGCGGATGAGGTCCTCCCGGGCCGAGATCACCGTCATGTGCATCTCCTGTGCGTCCCAGTCCGCCCGAACGACCCGCTCCGCCTCGGCGAGCACCACCTTGCCCAGGCCCGCGCCCTGCAGGGCGGGGCGGACGGCGAACATGCCGAAGTAGGCGTGCGCCCCGCGGCGCTCCAGCTGGCAGCAGGCGACGAGCTCACCCCCCTGCTCGGCGACGAGCATCCGGCTGTCCGCGGCCGTCACCACGGCGGCCACGCCGTCCGGGTCGGTCCGCTGCCCCTTCAGCAGGTGGGCCTCGCTGGTCCACCCCGCGAGGCTCGCCTCGCCGCGATAGGCCGACTCGACCAGCCCGACGAGCGCGGGCACGTCGGCCTCGGCCGCGTCCCGGAGGACTGCCCGCCCGAGGGCTCCGGGGGTGCCGATGACGTGATTCATGACCTGCGGTCCTCTCGTAGGGCCCGAGCGGGTGCACGGCCCGGGTGGCGGCACGAGGCTAGCAACGCGCGCCACGCCTCCGCCCGGTCCCTGCGGCGGCACCACGCGGCTGCGTAGGGTCGCGGGCATGGTGCATGTACTGAGCAGCCGGACCTTGTTGCGGCCCACCGACCCCGAGCGGTCACGGGCCTTCTACGGAGAGGCGCTGGGGCTGGCCGTCCACCGGGAGTTCGGGACGGGCGCGGAGCGCGGAACCGTCTACTTCCTCGGCGGCGGCTTCCTGGAGGTCTCCGGCCGCGCGGAGGAACCGCCCGCCCCGGGCTCCGGCCCGCGGCTGTGGCTCCAGGTGGCCGACGTCTCTGCGGCGCACGAGGAGCTGGCCGAGCGGGGCGTGGAGATCCTGCGGGCTCCGCAGCGGGAGCCCTGGGGCCTCGTCGAGATGTGGATCGCCGACCCCGACGGCTTGCGGATCTGCGTCGTCGAGATCCCCGGCGACCACCCGATGCGCTACCGCCCCGGCCTCTGACGTACGGAAGCGGCGGCGCCCCGCGCCTGCCCTGCCGCCCTCCGCACGCCCCCGTGCCGCGCCCGCAGGGCCGCGCTCCCGTGCCGTCCGCCCGCCGTCCACCGGCCGCGTCGCCCCGTACCCGTACCCGGAGCCGTTCCAGCGGCCGCGCTCCCCCGGCGCGCCCGCGGTTGCCTCCTTGCGCTCCCTTGGGCGGTGACGGCACCGGGCATCCTCCCCGCGTGCCGCCGACGGGGAGGTGAGCTGTGCACGGACCGTCGGCGATCGGCGTGCCGACCTCGAGGCGGTCCCCGGCCTTCACCAGCGGGCGCTGGTTGATGCA
>DOWQ01000081.1:6135-6312 GCA_003519485.1 Streptomyces sp.
TGCTCGCCATCGTGTTCGGGCTGTCCTCCGTTGCGTACGGCGCCCTGGCCGCGGCGGGACTGCCGGCGTTCCGCGCGGGCCTCCACCACGCCCACCACGCCGTGGGCTCCGCGGCGATGGTGTACATGGCCCTGGCGATGCCGGCGGCCCACGCCGCGGGACACGCCGGGCACGGCG
>DOWQ01000082.1 GCA_003519485.1 Streptomyces sp.
GAGGCCGCGCGCGCCGTACACCAGGTCGGGCCGTACGGCGATGACCGCGCCGACCGTCAGGGCCGTGATGATGCCCTCGCCGATGCCGATGAGGACGTGGACGCCGACCATGGCGCCGAAGACCTTCCCGAGCGCGACATCGGCCGTGCCGCCGAGCGCGTAGAAACCGGTGAAGGCGATCGCGGCGGCCGGTACGGAGATGAACGCGGCGGCGAAGGAGGCGGCGGTGACCGAGACCCGGGCCCGGGGCAGCACCCGGAGCAGGCCNNTAGGCGACGGGCACGCCGACCACGGCCATGTCGGTGATGTTGACGCCGAGCGCGGTGAGGCCGCCGTCGGCGAAGAGGACGCCCTGCATCAGCAGCACCACGGACACGCACAGCACGCCGGTGTACGGACCGACGAGGATCGCGGCCAGCGCCCCGCCCAGCAGATGCCCGCTGGTGCCGGCCCCGACGGGGAAGTTCAGCATCTGGACGGCGAAGACGAAGGCGGCGACGAGNNCCGGCGAGCGGCGCGGTGCGCTCGTCCAGCTCCCGCCGGGCGCCGCGCAGGCTCACCGCCACCGCCGCGGCGGCAACGGCTCCGGCGGCCAGGGACACGGGGGCGTCGATGAATCCGTCGGGAACATGCACTGCGGGCTCCGCTCTGCCGGGACTGCGGGGTCAAGTTCTCAAGGATAGCGCGCACCTGCGAACGTTTCGCAACAGCGCATTCGCCGCCTCCGCGCCCCCGCCCGGCCGCCCTGCCGCCCTGCCGCCCGCCACGAGTTGCCGCGCCTCCGTACCGCCCGGACCATGGAAAAGGTGACTGACGGCGCATATCTCCGGTTTCCGCACCTCCACGGCGAGCTCCTGTGCTTCGCGGCGGAGGACGACCTGTGGCTGGCTCCGCTCGCGGCGGCGGGAGCGGAGCCCGACCGGGCCTGGCGGCTGACCGTCGACCGGACCCGGATCGGCCACCCCCGCTTCTCGCCGGACGGCCGGCACATCGCGTACACCAACTGGCGCAGCCTCGACCCGGAGATCCACCTGGCCCCGGTCGACGGCGGCCCCGCCCGCCGGCTCAGCTACTGGGGGAGCACCGACACCAGGGTCTGCGGCTGGAACACGGACGGCAACATCCTGGCGGTGGCGTCGCACGGCCAGCCGTTCTCGTACTTCTCCTGGGCGTACAGCGTGCCGACCGACGGCAGCCCCGGCGGCCGGCTGCCGTGGGGCCCGGTCTCCCACATCGCCTGCGCGGACATCGACGGGGAGCACCGGACGCTGCTCCTGGCGGGCAAGCCGCCGCACGAGCCCGCCGCCTGGAAGCGCTACCGGGGCGGCGCCACCGGCCGGATGTTCCTGCACGGCGAACGGCTGCTGCCCGACCTCGAGGGCCATCTGGACTGCCCGATGTTCGTCGGCGGCCGGATCGCCTTCCTCTCCGACCACGAGGGCATCGGCAACCTCTACTCCTGCCTGCCGGACGGCTCCGGGCTGCGCCGCCACACCGACCACGACGACTTCTACGCCCGGCACGCCTCGACCGACGGCACCCGGGTGGTCTACCAGTGCGCGGGCGACCTCTGGCTGGTCGACGACCTGGGCCGGTCCGGTGAGCCGCGGAAGCTGGACGTACGGCTCGGCGGCCCCCGGGCCGGCCGGCGCCCGTACCAGGTGCCCGCCGCCGCCCATGTGAACTCCCTCTCGGTCGACAGCACTGGCCGGGCGAGCGCCGTCTGCGTCCGCGGCAGCCTGCACTGGCTCACCCACCGTGACGGTCCGGCCCGGACGATCACCGACACCCCCGGGGTCCGCGTCCGGATGCCGGAGATCCTCGGCCCGACCGGGCAGGTCGCGTACGTCACGGACGCCGAGGGCGACGACGCGATCGAGATCGCGTACCTGCCCAGGGCGAGCGGCGGCCGCGACCCGCGCCGGATCGCGAGCGGGCGGATCGGCCGGGTGCACGAGCTGATCTCCTCACCGGACGGCGAGCTGCTGGCGATCGCGACCCACGACGGACGGCTGCTGATCGCCGACGCTCTGCCCGAGGGCGAGGGCGAGGTCCTGGAGCTGATCCGCTCGGACAACGGGCCGGTGCACGACCTGTCCTTCTCCCCCGACTCCGACTGGATCACCTGGTCGCACCCCGGCATCGGCCGGACGCTGCGGCGGATCAAGCTGGCCCGGCTGGGCGACCGCATGATCCTCGACGTCACCAACGGCCGGTTCGAGGACGAGCAGCCGGTCTTCACCCGGGACGGCCGCTACCTCGCCTTCCTCTCCTGGCGCGGCTTCGACCCGGTGTACGACGTGCACACCGGCGACCTGTCGTTCCCGCTCGGCTGCCGCCCCTACCTCGTACCGCTGTCGTCGGCGACGCCATCCCCCTTCGCGCTCTCGGCGGAGGGCCGCCCGGCGGCGGGCGGGCTGGACCCGGACGAGGCGGGCGGCGACGGCTCGGTGCTCGTCGAGGCGGAGGGACTGGCGAGCCGGGTCACCCCCTTCCCCGTCGCCGCGTCGAAGTACTCCTCGCTGCGACCGGTCGACGGCGGCGGGCTGGTGTGGCTGCGCTGGCCGATCTCCGGGGCGCTCGGCGAGACCTTCGCCAACCCGGCGGACATGAGCGGCCGGCCGACGCTGGAGCACTTCGACATCGCGAAGGCCCGGCGCACCGAACTGGCCGTGCACCTCGACTCCTTCGCGGTCAGCGGCGACGGCACCCGGCTGGTCATCAACGACGAGGGCGACCTGCGCGCCGTACCGTCGAACGAACTCCCGGACGCGGACAGCACCGTCCTGCTCGACCTGCGGCGGATCATGCACCAGGTGGATCCGGCGGCCGAGTGGCGGCAGGCGTACGAGGAGGCGGGTCGGACCGTCCGGGCGTACTTCTGGGACCCGGACATGTGCGGCGTCGACTGGGACGCGGTGCTGGCCCAGTACCGGCCGCTGGTCGAGCGGGTGGCCTCCCCCGACGAGTTCGCGGACCTGCTGCGCGAGCTGCTGGGCGAGCTGGCCACCTCGCACGCCTACGTCGTGCCGGCCCGCCGCAACGAGGGCCCGCCGCACTACCAGCGGGTGATGGGGCTGCTCGGGGCCAACTTCACCCGTACGAAGGCCGGCGGCTGGGCGGTCAGCCGTATCCTCCCCGGCGAGTCCTCCGACTCCCGCGCCCGCTCGCCGCTCGCCGGCATGGGGATCCGCGAGGGTTCGGTCCTCACCCATGTGGACGGGCGTCCGGTCGACTCCGTGGCCGGGCCGTTCCCGCTGCTGGCAGCGGCCGGCGGCACCACGGTGGAGCTGAACTTCGCCCTGCCGGGCTCCGACGGCAGCGCCCCGGCGGCGGACGGCGGCGAGGGCCCGTCACGCCGGGTCGCGGTCGTACCGCTCATCGACGAGCGGTCGCTGCGCTACCACGACTGGGTGGACAAACGCCGGCAGGTGGTGCACGAGTTGAGCGGCGACCGCTGCGGCTATCTGCACATCCCGGACATGGGCGGCTCCGGCTGGGCACAGTTCAACCGGGACCTGCGCAAGGAGATGACCCGGCCGGCCCTCATCGTGGACGTACGGGGCAACGCGGGCGGCCACATCAGCGAGCTGGTCATCGAAAAGCTGACCCGCACCATCCTCGGCTGGGACCTGACCCGCAACGCGCAGCCGGTGTCGTACGCCTCGGACGCGCCGCGCGGCCCGATCGTCGCCTTGGCGGACGAGATGACCTCCTCCGACGGCGACATGATCACCGCCGCCTTCAAACTCCTCGGCCTGGGCCCGGTGGTGGGCCTGCGCACCTGGGGCGGCGTGGTCGGCATGACCGGCCGGCACCGGCTCGGCGACGGCACGGTCATCACCGTGCCGATGAACGCGGCCTGGTTCGAGGGCTACGGCTGGGGCATCGAGAACCACGGCGTGGAGCCGGACATCGAGGTCGACCGCACCCCGGTCGACTGGGCGGAGGGCAGGCACCGGCAGTTCGACGACGCCGTCCAACTGGCCCTGGAACTCCTCGAACGCCACCCCCCGGCCAGCCCCCCGGACCTCACAGAAATCCCGAACCACAGCCGCCCGCCCCTCCCCCCGAGAAACGGCACGGGCATGGACAAGATGGGCATCTGACCAGAACGCCGGGACCGGCACCCGCACCAACAGAAGACACGGAGATACGCGAACGACCGACCGGCAGCCGGGACAGCGACGCAAGGGGCCTGGGCACCCGGCAACGGGACAACAGGCGGGAGGGGTCGGGGCCGCAGGAGGGGGGTTCGGAACAAGCCCGTGTATTTGTGGACGCGACCAGCCCGAACCAATCCGATCCGGGGTTCCGCGGCCGTAAATATGCGGTGGAGGACCCCCCTCCGGAGGACCCGGCCCCGGCACCCGACGAAACCGCGGCCACCCCGAACCAGGGGCAGCCGGAACCGGACCCAGCCGAACCGCACAACGACGCCGTCCGCACCCCGAACGCGACCGAGCCCCAACCACGCCGAGCCAAGCCGAAAGCCCGGCCCGGCCGAACGCACCCCGAACCCCAACCCGCCAAAGACAAACGCACGCCGGCCCGAGCCGAAGCTCGGACCGGCGCCCGTGCTAGGCCTCGCGCGAACTCCGGGACTTCTCGTCCGCCGCGCCCCCGGCCCCGACCAACCCCGTGGTGACCCCGCCCCCGGAGGTCAGCAGCGGCTCGGCCCGCCGCATCTCGCGCTGCCCGACCGTACCGATGACCGCCGGCAGATAGCCGCGGATCGACTGCATGCCGCGCAGCCACCACTGGGCGTAGACGTGGGCGGAGCGGCGCTCGATGCCCGCCACGATCCGGTCGACGGCGGGGCCGAGCGGGTAGGTGCGGTTGGACGGCCAGGGCAGCCGCGACCGCATCTCGCGCATCACGTCGTCCTCGTCGGCGCCCCGGACCATGTCGGTGTCGGTCCAGCTGAGGTAGCCCACGCCGACCTTGACGCCCTTGTAGCCGGTCTCGGCCCGCAGGCAGTGGGCGAACGCCTCGACGCCCGACTTCGACGCGCAGTACGCCGACATCATCGGCGCCGGGGTGATCGCGGCGAGCGAGGCGATCTGGAGCAGATAGCCGCGGCTCTCCAGGAGCGCCGGGAGGAACGCGCGGGCGGTGGTGGCGCTGCCCATCAGGTTGACCTGGATCACCCGGTTCCAGGAGACGGCGTCGGAGTCCACGAAGGGGCCGCCGGAGGCCACACCGGCGTTCGCGACGACGATGTCGATCTTGCCGAACCGCTCCTTGACCTCGCGGGCGACCCGCTCCATGGCTTCGAAGTCGGTGACGTCCACATGCCAGTGGGCGGAGTCGGTGGGGATCCGCTCGGCGGCCTGCTTCAGCTCGTCCGGTTCCAGGCCGAGCAGCGCGACCTTGGCGCCGCGTGCGGCGAGCTTGCGGGCGAGCAGCTCGCCGACGCCGCGTGCCGCGCCGGTGACGACCGCGACCTGGCCCTCGAGATTCCTGCGTCCGCTCATGCCGACTCCTCCTTGATCATCTTGTCCTCGGCCGGGGCGGTGCCCGTGAGGTGTCCCCGGACCAGTTCCCGGATCACCCCGCCGACCTTGTCCGGCGCCTCGATGGGGGTCATGTGGCCGAGGCCGGGCAGCGAGGTGAGCCCGGCGCAGTCCGGCAGGGCGGCCACGATGCGGTGCGAGAGTACGGAGGGGGTCAGCCGGTCCGCGCTGCCGGTGACGACGGCGGTCGGCATCGTCAGGCGCGCGATTTGCACGTCCACGTCGAGGACGGCGAGGACGTTCACCGCCCAGCCGGCCCGCACCTTGCGGGGGCAGGCGTGCACGATCCGGGCGCACGCCCGGACCTGTTCGCGGCCGGCGCGCGGCCCCATCGTGCCGTACTTGAGGATGCGCCGGGAGATCGCGGTGGCCGGCCCCAGCGGGAGACTGGAGGCGAGCAGCGCGCGCTGGACCGCGGCCCGCACCCGGCCGGCACGCAGGGGTATCACCACGGCCTCGGCCAGCAGCCGGGAACTGCCGGTGTTGCACAGCAGTACGGCGGCGGCGCGTTCGGCGAGGAACGGCCGGTCCGCCGCGGCCATCAGGGTCATGCCGCCCATGGAGTGGCCGGCGAGGACCGCGCGCTCGCCGGCGGCGAGCGTCGCGGCGAGGACCGCTTCGAGGTCGTCGGCGAGGGCGGTGACGCTGTAGCCGCCCGGGCCGGGGACCGGGCTGCGGCCGTGCCCGCGCTGGTCGTACACGATGACCCGGTGCTGCTCGGCGAGGTCGCGGACGACGGGCGCCCAGAAGGCGGTGGAACAGGTCCAGCCGTGCACGAGCACGACGGCGGGCGCGCCGTCGGGGCCGTGCACCTCGACGTGCAGCCGGGAACCGTCGGCGGAGGTGACGGTGAGCTCGCGGGCGGGGACGGGCGGCGCGTAGGGCCCGTCGGAGGCAGGCGTCGGCCGGCTCATGCGGTCGCCTCCCCGGCGTTGGCGGCGGCCCCGGCACCGGCGGCACCGGCACCGGGAGCACCGGCACCCACGGTGGCGGTGCCCGTGCCGACGGAGCCCGTACGGTCGCCCGGCGCGCGCAGCACCTCGTATTCCGCGAGGTCCAGCCGCTTGGTCACCTTGCGGAACTCGGCGGTGGTGCCGGGCCATACGGTGGTGTTGCGGCCGTTGGCGTCCAGGTACCAGCTGTCGCAGCCGCCGGTGTTCCAGACGGTGCGCTTCATCCGCTCCTGCACCTGCCCGGTCCACGCGGCCAGCGCGGCGGGGCGGACGTCGAGGGCGACCTTGCCGCCGAGGACGTCCAGCTGCTTCAGGTGGTCCATCGCGTAGTTCAGCTGGGCCTCGATGATGAGGATCATCGAGCTGGTGCCGAGCCCGGTGTTGGGCCCGATGATGGTCACGAGGTTCGGGAAGCCGGGCACGCTCGCGCCGCGGAGCGCCTCCATCCCGCCCTTCCAGGTCTCGCTGAGGGTGGCGCCGTCCGCTCCCGTGATCCGGTCGGCGATCGGCATGTCGGTGACCCGGAAGCCGGTGCCGAAGATGATCGCGTCGGCCTCGGTCTCCGTACCGTCGGAGCCGACGAGCGTGGAGCCCCGGACCTCCTTCAGTCCGGCGGCGACCACCTCGACATTCGGCTGCACGAGCGCCGGGTAGTAGCTGTTGGACAGCAGGATGCGCTTGCAGCCGATCCGGTAGTCCGGGGTGAGCTCGGCCCGCAGCGCGGGGTCCTTGACCGCCCGGCGCATATGGGTCTTCGCGAGCTGCTGGACGACGCCCAGGGCCTTCGGCTGCTTGGTGAAGGCGTGGGTCTGCAGCTCGCGGACGCCCCAGAGCAGCCCGCGGCGCAGCGTGCGGGTGGCCGGCAGCCGGCCGTGCAGCCAGCGCTCGATGCCGCTGATGCTCCGGTCCATGCGCGGCAGGATCCACGGGGCCGTGCGCTGGAAGAGGGCCAGCTTCGCCACGTCGGGCTGGATGGCCGGCACGATCTGGATGGCCGAGGCGCCGGTACCGATCATGGCGACGCGCTTGCCCTTGACGTCGTAGTCGTGGTCCCACCGCGAGGAGTGGAAGACCTTGCCCGGGAAGCTCGCCAGGCCGGGGACATCCGGGATCTTGGGGTCCGAGAGCGGACCGGTCGCCGAGATGACCATGTCGGCGGTGAGCCGGCCGGTGGTGGTCTCGAGCTCCCAGTGCAGCTGCCCGGTGTCCCAGTGGGCGCCGAGCACCTCGGTGTTGAGCCGGATGTGCGGCCGCAGCCCGAAGGTGTCGGTGACCCGCTCCAGGTACGCCCGGATGTGCGGCTGGCCGGAGAAGTTGCGCGGCCACTCCGCGTTCGGCGCGAAGGAGAAGGAGTAGAGGTGCGACGGTACGTCGCAGGCACACCCCGGGTAGGTGTTGTCGCGCCAGGTGCCGCCGACGGCGTCGGCACGTTCCAGTACCGTGAAATCGGTGATGCCCTCGCGGCGCAGCCGGACGGCGGCACCCAGGCCGCCGAATCCCGATCCGATCACCGCCACTCGCACATGCTCGTGCTCGCGTTCCCGCTGCGCCATGTCCCGCCTCCAGAGCCGCTGTTCTCAGCCGACGATCGCGCCAGCAATCACTGGCACGGTCTGGAGACTAGAGCAGGAACGTACCGGTGGGTAGAGGTTGCGCACAGGAAGTTACCGGCGGTTGCACCTTTCGAAGTTACCGGCGGTTGCACCTACGCGGCCGGGCGAGCGATGGCCATAGGCTCTCGGTGTGGCGAACGACGAGGCTGACTACAGCGCCGACCCCGGCGGGACCGGCGCACACCTGGAGCGCCGGCAGCACGGGGAGCAGGAAAAACCCCGGGAGGACCGCGAGTACCGGATGGAGGAGCTGGCCGGTAAGGCCGGCATCACCGTGCGCACCCTGCGCTTCTACCGCGAGCGCAAGCTGATCCCGCCGCCGCGCCGCGAGGGCCGCATCGCCTGGTACGGCGAGCACCACCTCGCCCGGCTCCGGACCATCGCCGCCATGCTCGACCGCGGCCACACCCTCGGCGGCATCGCCGATCTGCTCGGCGCCTTCGAGAGCGGCCGGGACGTGCGCGAACTCCTCGGCATGGAGGGCGTCATCAGCGTCCCGTGGTCCGAGGAGACGCCGGTACGGCTGACGCCCGAGGAGCTGGCGGACCACTTCGAGGGCGAGGTCACGACCGAGAACCTGCAGGCCACCCTCGACCTGGGCTACGTGGCCCTGGACGGCGACGCGGTCGTGCACGTCAGCCGCCGGCTGCTGGACGCGTCCAGCGGGCTGGTCGGCGAGGGCGTGCCGCTCGCCGCCGTCCTCGCCGCGGCCCGTGAGGTGCGCACCCACGCCGACGCCCTCGCCGAGGTCTTCACCAGCCTCTTCCGTACCCACGTCCTGTCCGGCGCCCTGGACCACCGGGACCCCGCCGACCCGCTGACGTCCGAGGAGGTGGCCCGGATCACGGAGGCGGTCGGCCGGCTCCGGCCGATCGCCGAGGTGGTCATGGACGCCGAGCTCTCGATGGCCATGGAACGCCGCATCCGCGCGGAGCTCGACGACTGGCACATGGAGCGCGTCGAGAACCCGGAGGGCCCGGCGCCGAGGGATGGCGCCGGGCCGGACGCTGGGCCGAGCGCCGAGCCCGACACCGGGCCGACGGCGGCGCCGGAATCCTGAGCCGGGGGGCGGCAGCCCCGGACAACCCTTGCGATCCTTGCAGCCCGGGAGCCTCGGCTACCGCCTCAGTGCCCAGTCCCGTACGCCACCGTGACCGGGGCGTGGTCCGACCAGCGCAGGTCCTGGCCGCCGGGCCGCGTCCCTGGCCGGTGCCGTGGCCGCCGTTGTCCGCCGGTTGTCCGCCACTCTGACCACGACAGCGGACACAACGAAGGGCCTGACCACCTCCCCCTCCGGGAAGTGGCCAGGCCCTTCGTTCGCTGCCCGCCTGTCCGCCTGTCCGCTAGTGGCCGGTGTCGGCGACCATGTCGCGGAGACACTGGCCGACCTCGCGTGCGGCCTGGCCGATCAACGGCTGCGGGATGCCTTCCTCGCTGTCCAGCCGCTCGCCGCGCAACTCAGCGACGTTGACTGCGTCGTCCACGGCGTGCGCCAGGGTTCGCAAGGCGGCACGAAGCTCGTTAACGGTTGTCGTCGGCTCGCCGATCACGGCACGTGCCCGGCGGGCGTCGAACCGTGCGGATTCCAGGATGCTGACCTCCATCGCTTCAGCGATTCGGGTCACCGCACCGTCGCCGAACGGGACGTAAGCCGGGTGGCCTGCCTCTGTCGTCCAAGGCAAGCGGCGGAGGGGCTGGGCCGTGGTGCCGTGCTCGTCGTGGTCGGTCACGCCGCCCCCGCCCGGAAGTCGTAATCGATGCCCTGGGTTGCGAGGACCAGCGCCGTGCGCCGCTCCCGCCCCCGCTGCGCCTCGCGCTGCCGCTCGAATGCGATGAGATAGGGCCGCACGATCGCCACGTCCTCCCCGCGTAGGGGCCCAGCGTGCGGCAGCAGCGGCGTCGGCAACGGGCGCGGGACGGGGGGTGCCGGCACGGCTTCGGCGCGGTACCTGCCGTCGGACGGGAAGAACAGTCTTGCGATGAACTCGATAAGCTTCGGCACGTTGTCGCTCCTCTGCAGCGATGACCACGCCCCGGGGAGCCTGATCCGCTCCGCCGGGGCCCTTCGTCATTCAGTGTACCTCGGTACACCGAAGTGTTCTCCGGATGCGACGAATACGCCGGTACACCGACTCTGGACGCATGGAGATCGACCGCACCCGAGCCGCCTGGCCGCAGATCGCGGCGGAGATCACGCGCCGGATCGAGTCAGGCACGTACCCGCCCGGGTCGAAGGTCCCGTCTGTGGTCCAGCTCGCCGCTGAGTTCGACGTGGCCAACTCGACCGCCCAGCGGGCCGTGGAGGCGGTCCGTGCCGCCGGCCTGACGCGGGCCGAGAAGGGCATGGGGACCTTCGTGCGTTGACGGGCAGGGAGCCGGGAGCCCGGCCGTGGCGCTGCTCCGTGAGCGCGGCGTGGTGGCGACCCTGCCGGCGAAGGGCACGTTCGTCCTGGGCGCCGGAGCGGAGGGCGGGGAGGCGTGACGGCCTACCGGTCGAAGACGACAGTCACCGGGGCGTGATCGCTCCACCGTTCCGCATGGCTGGCAGCGCGCTCCACGACCGCCTTCACCGCGCGGGCCGCCAGACCGCGCGTCGCCACGTGGTAGTCGATGCGCCACCCGGTCGATCCAGAGTCCAGTACACTCCCTGGCATGACCCAACTCCGCGCACTGAGCGCCATCCGCCTCTCCGTCCGCACCGATGAGACGACGTCACCAGGCCGCCAGCGCGCTACCAACTCGAACGAGGCCGCACGCCGTGGCGCTGTCATCGTGGGCGAGGCGGAGGACCTGGACGTCAGCGCGACGAAGACGACGCCCTTCGACCGGCCGGAGCTGGGCGAGTGGCTCCGCCGCCCTGACGACTTCGACATGATCATTTGGTGGCGCATGGACCGCGCCGTCCGCAGCATGTCCGACATGGCGGAGCTGGGCCGCTGGGCGAAGGAACACGGCAAACTCCTGGTCTTCGCCGAAGGCCCCGGCGGCGCCCCCATGGACCTGGACATGCGCACGGTGTCACCCGTCTCCGAACTGATCATGACCCTTCTGGCGTTCTCCGCCCAGATGGAATCCACCGCCATCCGTGAACGCGTCACCGGTGCCATGGCCGCCCTTCGCTCCCAGGGCCGCTACGCCGGGGGCCTGGTCCCCTTCGGCTACGAGAAGGTCCCCAACCCGGACGGGCCTGGCTACAAGCTGGCTCCGGACCCGGAGGCCGTGAAGACCCTGACCCGCATCGTGAAGGCCGTCCTAGACGGGGAGTCGCTGTCCTCCATCGCCTACGCGCTGAACGAAGCCCAGGTCCTGGTTCCCCGCGACTACCAGGCCGTCAAGGCTGGGCGGGAGCCTGGCGGGACCAGAGGCGGTCAGCACCATGCACGCTTCCGCTGGACGTCGGGAACCCTGTCAAAGGTTTTGCGCACGCCTGCCTTGATGGGGCACCGGGTCCACCAGGGGAAGACAGTCCGTGACCGCGACGGCCAGCCGGTGCTCATCGGAGAGCCTGTCCTGACGCGGGAGGAGTTCCAGGTTCTCCAGGACGCCATGGACGCCCGCACGCCGCAGCGGGACAGGGTCCGCAAGGACACCGGGGCCCTCCTCCTGGGCGTCGCCCGCTGCGCCGGATGCGGTGGAAACATGTACCTGTCGAAGCGCGTCGGCGGCCAGGACTACAACTGTCGTGCGACGGCACGGGGCATCCGCTGCCCTGCCTCCGCTGGCATGCGCGCGGACTGGCTTGAGCAGTACGTGAAGGAGGAGTTCCTGGCCCGCGTCGGGGACTTCCAAATGGTCAAGGTCATCACACGCAAGGGGTACGACCCGACACCCGAACTCCGGGAAGTCGAAGGCGAGTTGAGGGCCCTCTACGCCGACAGGGACACCCGGCGGTCGAAGACTGGCCGGATGATCTGGGAGGAGGAGGTGGCCGCCCTGGAACGGCGTGCGGAGACCCTGGAATCGACACCACGCCAGGAGGCCCGTACGGAGACCGTAGAGACCGGCGAGACGTACGCCAGCTTCTGGACCCGGCACGACACCGCTGGCCGCCGACAGCTCCTGATCGACGCGGGCGCCAGGGTCACCGTGACGAAGGGGAGGTCCGGCGGAGGCACTGAGCGGCTGGAGGGGCCGGACGTGGGGCGCCTGTCGTTCACGGTGGGTGCGCACGCTGACCCGTACGAGGCAGCCATGGAAGCGATCATCGCGGAGGAGGAGGCGGCCACGCGGTGAACCGCTGACCCTCCGACTGACAGGCCCCTGGCACACGCTGGGGGCCTTCGTCATGAGGACGCGGCTCCGCCGTGCCTCCATGCCCAGGGCCGCCCGTGCCCGTAGGAAGCCATTGGAGGCCACTGGAGGGCCTGCGAGGGCCTGGGTGACCTTCTGGTGCGCCTGGCGGCTAGGAGGGCCGCAGGAGGCCGCACAGGGCTTCTGGCCTCGGCGGAGGAGACGGGCGGTGCCCTGGTGTGACGACTAGCCAAACTTTAGAAGGCCCTGACGCGTAAATAGCAGCACGTCAGGGTGGGTGTGGGCAGGGTTGTGTGCCCGGTGGCCGTTGTGGCTGCCGGGTGGCTGGTCGCTGCTGGGTCAGGCTGCGGTCTCCATCGGGTTGAGGGTGACGGTGTAGCCGAGCTGGTTGAGCTGGGTGATCGCACGGCGGGTGGCCCGTTCGGGGTCCCGCTGGGTGAAGTAGGAGCCGCCGAGCTCGGCGTAGGGCTTGTGGTCGGTGAGCATGTGCCAGATCGCGGTGATGATCGAGTGCTCGATGGCGACCAGTGCCCTGAGCGGGCCGCGGCGGGCGGTCAGCCGCCGGTAACGGGCGGCGAGGTAGGTGTTCTTGGTTCTCACCGCGCCGAACGCCGCGATCCCTAGTGCGCCTTTGAGGTAGGGGTTGCCGGGCCGGACCTTGGTGTTCTTGGTGCGGCCGGCGGACTCGTGGTGACCGGGGCAGACGCCGGCCCAGGAGGCGAGGTGCTTGGCGGTGGCGAAGCGGGTCATGTCTCCGCCGGTCTCCGCGATGATCACTTCGGCGGTGGCCTGGTTGATCCCGGGGATGGTGTCGAGCAGGTCGAGGGCGTCACGAAAGGGCGCCATCGCCTCTTCGACCCGTCCGCTAAGCTGGTCGATCATCGTGGTGAGCTGGTCGTACTGGTCCAGATGCAGCCGGACCAGGAAGGCGTGGTGCTCACGGAAGCGGCCGGTCATCGCCTCGGTGAGTTCGGGGATCTTGCTGCGGAGTTTGCGTTTGGCCATCTCGGCGAGGGTCTGCGGGTCGCGTTCACCGCTGATGAGAGCTTCGAGCATGGCCCGGCCGGAGACGCCCATGATGTCGGAGGCGACCGCGGAGAGTTTGATGCCGGTGTCCTCCAGCAGCTTCTCCAGGCGCTGGACGACCCGGGAGCGTTCCCGGGTGGCGGTGGTGCGGGCCCGGGTTAGGTCCCGCAGTTCGCGGATGGGCTGGGGCGGTACGAACGAGGGCCTCACCAGGCCGTGGGCGCCGAGCTGGGCCAGCCAGGCCGCGTCCGAGACGTCGGTCTTGCGGCCGGGCAGGTTCTTGACCTGTCGGGCGTTGACCAGGATCACGTTCAGATCGTCGGCCAGCAGGTGGTAGAAGGGCTTCCAGTAGTCCGAGGTCGCCTCGATCACCACCTGCGTGACCTCGGTGGCGAGCAGGTGCTCGCGCAGGGCCAGGACCGCGTTCGTTGTCGAGCCCCAGGTGGTGGTCCCGGTGGTGAACGATCCCCGCCGTTTCGTACTCGGGGTCCGGACGCACACCTTGGCGTCCTTCTTGCTGATGTCCAGGCCGGCGCACCGTTCGTGCAGTACGTCCACGCTTCCGCTCCTTCCCGATCGGTATGCCGTTCCGGGAGGGCCAGGGTGAATCAGGAATTCTGACGCACGTGCTCACAGCAACACTCCACGGTTCCCGTGGACGGCCCCCAGCACCACGCTGACCTGCGAGCTCACAGGCATCACAGAGGCATCGGTTTCGGCCGGAACGAACACCTTCAGGGTCCCGGACCAGCATCAGCCCACATCAGGGCAGACGGAAGCACGTCCGGCGCGCGCCAGGGGATTTA
>DOWQ01000180.1 GCA_003519485.1 Streptomyces sp.
GCCGAGGCGCCGGCCAAGGCGTACAACCCGCTCTTCATCTACGGCGAGTCCGGGCTGGGCAAGACCCACCTGCTGCACGCCATCGGGCACTACGCCCGCAGCCTCTACCCCGGTACCCGGGTGCGCTATGTGAGCTCCGAGGAATTCACCAACGAGTTCATCAACTCCATCCGCGACGGCAAGGCGGACGCGTTCCGCAAGCGCTACCGCGACATGGACATCCTGCTGGTCGACGACATCCAGTTCCTGGCGAGCAAGGAGTCGACGCAGGAGGAGTTCTTCCACACGTTCAACACGCTCCACAACGCGAACAAGCAGATCGTGCTGTCCTCCGACCGGCCTCCCAAGCAGCTGGTCACCCTGGAGGACCGGCTCCGCAACCGCTTCGAGTGGGGTCTGATCACCGATGTGCAGCCGCCCGAGCTGGAGACCAGGATCGCGATCCTCCGGAAGAAGGCCGTCCAGGAGCATCTGAACGCCCCGCCGGAGGTGCTCGAATTCATCGCCTCCCGGATCTCTCGGAACATCCGTGAGCTGGAGGGCGCGCTGATCCGGGTCACCGCCTTCGCCAGCCTGAACCGGCAGCCGGTGGACCTCGGCCTCACCGAGATCGTGCTGAAGGACCTGATCCCCGGCGGTGAGGACGCGGCCCCCGAGATCACGGCGCCCGCGATCATGGCCGAGACGGCGGCGTACTTCGGGCTGACGGTGGACGACCTCTGCGGCTCGTCCCGCAGCCGCGTGCTGGTGACGGCCCGGCAGATCGCCATGTATCTGTGCCGGGAGCTGACGGATCTGTCGCTGCCGAAGATCGGCGCGCAGTTCGGCGGCCGGGACCACACGACCGTGATGCACGCGGATCGCAAGATCCGCGCGCTGATGGCCGAGCGGCGCTCGATCTACAACCAGGTCACGGAGCTCACGAACCGCATCAAGAACAGCTGACGCGCTGCCCGCGCGGGCAGCGTGGAGGGGCGCCGGGGAAGGACCTTTCCCCCGGCGCCCCTCCACGTCTTTGCCGTGCTCCGTGGCCGCGAGCGTCCTTGCTTCGCCCACGCTCTCTCGGCCGTGCGCCCTGCGCCCCGGTCCGCCCGTACGCCCGTCCGCCGCGCCGACGCGCCCGGAGCCGTTGCCGGAAGCCGCCGGCGCACGTCTCGCGCACCCCGTACCGCCTCGCACCCTGTCTGTGCGAGCCGCCAGGACCCCTCGTCGTACGTCTCGGCGCCTCCCCGGAGCCGCCTCGGCGCCGCCCGCGGGGGGTCGCATCGCCTCCCAGCCGTCTCTCCCCGTCTTCACGCTGTTCGATTACAGGGCGCCGGGGGCCTGTTCTCCACAGTTCCGGCCCCGATCCGCCGTCCACACCCTGGGGACCGCGAAGTTGTCCAGACTGTGTCCACAGACGCCCTCTCCGCAGAGCCATCACAGGAGGTCAGCTGCCTGTGGAATTGTGGTTAACCGTCCTCCACAGTCTGTGGAGGACGGGACCGGCCGGCGGCCGGCCGCTCGGTTGTCCACCGGCCGCCCACAGGAACAGGCATGTTGTGCACAGCCTTTCCACACCCTTGTCCACTGTTCGGCAACCCAACACGTCCCTTCACCGGCAGGAGTGAACTGCGTCACACCAGCCGCGCGGTTCGGCTGTTGAGAACCTGGGTAAACCTGGGGACGGCGCTGGGGAGAACCCGCCCTTTCCTGTGCACCGTGTGTGCAGAACTTTCCCCCGTCCACAGCACCGGCCACTTTTCCACCGGTGCCGCCCACAGGGCCGGTGGACAAAAAACAGCCTTTGAGCTGCCGAAACAGGGTTATCCACGGAATCCACAGCCCCTACTACTACGACTACCTAGTCAGAGCAAGGAAACGGTTTCGAAGTGGGGCCTGTGCACAACTCGCCTCCGAACCTCGCCACGCCTCCCGCCCCGGCTTGACGCCGATCGGCAACGACTGTCTGCGGCGTACGTCAGACTGGTCCCCGGCAACACAGCCGACGACCACGGCAGCAGGACGAGCCAGCGACAGCAGGAGGCGGCTTACGGTGAAGATCAGGGTGGAGCGCGATGTACTCGCAGAGGCGGTGGCCTGGACGGCCCGCAGCCTTCCGGCCCGTCCGCCGGTGCCCGTCCTGGCGGGCCTGCTGCTGAAGGCCGAGGACGGCTCCCTGAGCCTCTCGGGATTCGACTACGAGGTGTCGGGCCGGGTCTCGGTCGACGCCGAGGTCGAGGAGGACGGCGTCGTGCTGGTCTCCGGCCGGCTCCTCGCCGACATCAGCCGAGCGCTGCCGAACCGCCCCGTCGAGATTTCCACAGACGGTGTACGGGCGACCGTGTCCTGCGGCTCCTCCCGCTTCACCCTCCACACCCTGCCGGTGGAGGAGTACCCGGCCCTGCCGGACATGCCGACGGCAACCGGCACCGTGCCCGGTGATGTCTTCGCGGCGGCCGCCGCCCAGGTCGCCATCGCCGCCGGCCGCGACGACACCCTCCCGGTGCTGACCGGCGTCCGGATCGAGATCGAGGGCGACACCGTCACGCTCGCCGCGACCGACCGCTACCGCTTCGCGGTCCGCGAGTTCCTCTGGAAGCCGGAGACGCCGGACCTGTCCGCGGTCGCCCTGGTGCCCGCCAAGACCCTGCTGGACACGGCCAAGTCGCTGACCAGCGGTGACACGGTCAGTATCGCGCTGGCCGGCTCCGGCAAGGGCGAGGGGCTCATCGGCTTCGAGGGCGCCGGCCGCCGTACCACCACGCGCCTCCTCGAGGGCGACCTGCCGAAGTACCGGACGCTCTTCCCGACGGAGTTCAACTCCGTCGCAGTGATCGAGACCGCCCCGTTCGTCGACGCGGTCAAGCGCGTGGCGCTCGTCGCCGAGCGGAACACCCCGGTCCGGCTCAGCTTCGAGCAGGGCGTGCTGATTCTCGAGGCCGGTTCGAGCGACGACGCACAGGCTGTGGAGCGGGTCGACGCCCAGCTCGAGGGGGACGACATCTCGATCGCCTTCAACCCCGGCTTCCTGCTCGAGGGGCTGAGCGCCATCGACTCCCCGGTGGCACAGCTGGCCTTCACGACCTCCACGAAGCCCGCGCTGCTCAGTGGCAAGCCCGCGGTGGACGCGGAGGCGGACAACGCCTACAAGTACCTGATCATGCCGGTGCGGCTGAGCGGCTGAGCCCGCCCACCGCCCGCCCGATCGGCCGCCGCCATCGCCCCGTGGCGGCCATGTCGCCGACGCGGGTCGCGGGCCTCGGCCCGCCTGCCCC
>DOWQ01000177.1 GCA_003519485.1 Streptomyces sp.
GCGCGGCGGCGGGGACGTGCCGGTCCGGATCAGGCCCGGGCGGCGGTGAGGGCGGAGCGCTGCTCGGCCGCGCGCCGGTCGGCGGCCAGTTCCTCGGCCTCCAGCTCCTCCGGGGTGAGCCGGTCGACCCCGATGGCGGCGGCCTTGTACTCGGCCGTCCCCGCGACCGGGTCGGTGGCCTCGATGGTGATCGCGTTGACGTCCACCTCGTCGGGGAAGTGGAAGGTCATGAACGCCAGTCCCGGGGCGAGGCCGGGGTCCAGCCGCACCGGGGCGACGATGGCCCCGCGCCGGGAGCGGACCCGTACCTTCTCGCCCTCGGCGACGCTCAGGTGCTGGGCGTCGACGGGGTGCAGGTCCAGGGTCTCCCCCTTCCGCAGCGGGGAGTCGAAGCCGCCGGACTGGACCCCGGTGTTGTACGAGTCCAGCCGCCGGCCGGTGGTGAGCCGCAGCGGGAACTCCGCGGTCAGCTCGTCGACCGGCGGCCGGTGCAGCAGTACGGTGAACGGCGCCGGCCGGCCGCGCTTCGCCGGGTCCTCCTCCCACAGCCGGCCGTGCAGATAGGACGGTTCGAGGGCGTCCTCGCTGTAGCAGGGCCACTGGATGCCGCCGAGCTCCTCCAGCCGGGCGTAGGAGATGCCCGCGTGATTGGGCGCCAGGGACCGCATCTCGTCCCACGCCTGCTCGGGTGTGACGCGCCAGTCGTGGCCGAAGCGCCGCGCGATCTCGCACAGGATCTCGATGTCGTCCCGCGCTCCCTCGGGGGCGCGCAGGGCCTTGCGGACGCGCTGGACGCGCCGCTCGCTGTTGGTGAAGGTGCCGTCGGTCTCGCACCAGGCCGCCGACGCGGGCAGCACGACGTCGGCGAGCTGGGCCGTCTTGGTGAGGAAGATGTCCTGGACGACCAGGTGGTCCAGGTTGGACAGCCGCTTGATGGTGTGCAGGCAGTCGGCCTCGGACTGCACCGGGTTCTCGCCGATGATGTAGCAGGTCGTGAGGTCGCCGCGCTCGATGTGGTCGAGCATCTGGGTGAGGTTCCAGCCGTAGCGGGGCTGGATCTCCCGGCCCCAGGCGGCGGTGAACTTCTCGCGGACCCCGGTGTCGAGAATGTCCTGGAAGCCGGGCAGCCGGTCGGGGATGGCGCCCATGTCGCCGCCGCCCTGCACGTTGTTCTGCCCGCGCAGGGGGTTGAGCCCGGAGGCGTACCGGCCGACGTGTCCCGCGAGCAGCCCGAGGTTGATCAGGCCGAGCACGTTGTCGGTGCCGTTGTGGTGCTCGGTGATGCCCAGGGTCCAGCAGAGCTGGGCGCGGTCGGCCCGGGCGTAGCTGTGGGCGAGTTCGCGGATCAGCTCGGCGGGTACCCCCGTCTCGGCCTCGGTGGCGGCCAGGGTCCAGGGCTCGGCGGCGGCCGCGTAGGCGGCGAAGTTCTCGGTGCTCCGGGCGATGAAGGCGCTGTTGGCGAGCCCGGAGTGGATGATCTCGCGGGCGATGCCGTACGCGAGGGGGATGTCGGTGCCGACGTTGAGCTGCAGATGGTGTTCAGCCCACTGCGCGGTGCTGGTGACACGGGGATCGACGACGAACAGCCGGGCCCCGTTGCGGACACCCTGCAGCACATGGTGGAAGAAGATCGGATGGGCCTCGCGGGCGTTGGACCCCCACATCACGATGACGTCGCTGTCCTCGATCTCCTGGTACGAGGAGGTGCCGCCGCCGCTGCCGAAGGCGTGCGCCAGCCCGGCGACGCTCGGCGCGTGGCAGGTCCGGTTGCAGGAGTCGACGTTGTTGGTGCCCATCACCACGCGGGTGAACTTCTGCGCCACGTAGTTCATCTCATTGGTGGCGCGGGCGCAGGAGAACATCCCGAACGCGTTGGGGCCGCGCGCCTCGACGTTGCGGCGGAAGCCCTCCGTGGTGCGCTCCAGGGCCTCTTCCCAGCTGGCGGGGCGCAGTTCGCCGGCGTCCCGGACGAGGGGCCGGGTCAGACGGGTGTAGTGCTCGCGCTGCCGGCGGCGGCGCGGATTCGGTGCTGCCATGGCTGATCGTCCTTCGGTGGTCGGATCACCTCAGCGCCGCGCCGTGGCGGCGGTGGTGGTGGTGTGGGCCAGCAGGTCGACGGCGGCGTGGAGGCTGCGCAGGGTCGGCGCGCGGACCCCGGTGAGGTCGGCGATCTCGACGGCGGCACCGATGATGGCGTCGCACTCCAGCTCCTTGCCGGCTTCCAGGTCCTGGAGCATGGACGTCTTGTGGTGGCCCACCCGCTCGGCGCCGTTGAGCCGCTTCTCGATGGAGATCTCCGGCTTGCTGCCGGCGGCCTGCGCGATCTCCAGGGTCTCCTCCATCATGGTGGCGACCAGCCCCCGGGTGCCGGAGTGCGTGGCGATCTGGACCATGGTGGCCCTGGCCAGGGCGCTGAGCGGGTTGAAGGCGATATTGCCCATCAACTTGATCCAGATGTCGTCGCGGAGAGCGCCCTCGACGGGGCACTTGAGCCCGCCGGCGGTCATGGCCTCGCTGAAGGCGGAACACCGGGGGGAGATGCTGCCGTCCGGTTCGCCGATGGAGAAGCGGGTGCCCTCCAGGTGCCGGATGACGCCGGGCGACTCGATCTCGGTGGAGCAGTAGACGACGCAGCCGATCGCCCGGCGGACCGGGATGACGCGGCTCACGGCGCCGTCGGGGTCCACGCTCTGCAGGGACCGGCCCTCCAGCCGGTGGCCGCTGAGCCCGTGGAAGTACCACCAGGGAATGCCGTTCTGGGCGGCGATCACCGCCGTGTGGTCGGCCAGCAGCGGGCGGAGCAGCTCGCCGCAGCCCGCGTACTGGTGTGCTTTCAGCCCGAGGAAGACATAGTCGACAGGGCCGATCTCCGCTGGGTCGCCGGTCGCGTGCGGATGGGCGGCGAAGTCGCCGCGCTCGCTGAGGACCCGCACCCCGTTCGCGCGCAGCGCGGCGAGATGCGCGCCGCGGGCGACGAGATGGACCTCGGCTCCTCCGCGGTGGAGGGCCGCACCCACGTACGCGCCTATGGCACCGGCGCCGAGAACTGCCACCTTCATCTACCAGACCTCCGAAATCGCATGTGTGTGCTCCACTCCGCCGCCGCGCCCGACACCCCGCCGGCGCGGCGGCACGGACTGTGCCGTCCCGGACACGCCGGTCGGGGTGTGTGCCCGGGACGGACAGGAGGTCGCCGGTCAGTTCCGGGGCAGCACGCCCGCGGCCCTGGCCCAGCGGTATTTGGCGCCGAGCGCCGCCACCGGCTTCTCGGTGGTGTACGGGTACGCCACGATGCCCCGCTCGAAGAGATACGCCGACGCCTCTTCGACCTCGGTGTCCCCGGCGAGCGATGCCACCACGGGCTTCTCGATGCCGCGCGCCCGGTATTCCTCGACGACCCGCGCCGTCAGCTCCGCGAAGACCATGGGCGGGGTGACGATGGTGTGCCAGTAGCCGAGGATGAGCGCGTGGATGCGGGGGTCCTCCAGCCCGAGGCGGATGGTGGCCTCGTAGGTGGAGGGCGGTTCGCCGCCGGTGATGTCGATGGGGTTGCCGGCCGCGCCGAACGGCGGGATGTACTCCATGAACGCCTGGTTGAGGTCGTCCGGGATGTCCATCAGCCGCAGGCCGTTGTCCACGCAGGCGTCGGAGAGCAGTACCCCGGAGCCGCCCGCGCCGGTGATGATGACGACGTTGTCGCCCTTCGGGGCCGGCAGGACGGGCAGTGCCCGGGCGTATTCGAGCATTTCCTGGAGCCCCGGGGCCCGGATGACCCCGGCCTGCCGCAGGATGTCGTCGTAGACCGCGTCGTCGCCGGCGAGCGCCCCGGTGTGGGAGCCCGCGGCGCGGGCGCCGGCCGAGGTGCGGCCCGCCTTGAGGACGACGACGGGCTTCTTCTTGACCGTCTCGCGCGCCGCCTCGACGAACGCGCGGCCGTCCTTGAGATCCTCCAGGTGCATGGCGATGCAGTCGGTGTTGTCGTCCTCACCGAAGTAGGTGAGCAGGTCGTCCTCGTCGATGTCGGCCTTGTTGCCGAGGCCGACGATCGCGGAGACGCCCGTCTTGGTAGTGCGCGCGAAGCCGAGGATCGCCATCCCGATGCCGCCGGACTGCGAGGTCAGCGCCACCGACCCCTTGACGTCGTAAGGGGTGCAGAACGTGGCGCACAGATCCTGCCAGGGAGAGTAGTAGCCGTAGATGTTCGGCCCCAGCACCCGCACTCCGTGCTCCCGCGCCTTGCTGACGACCTCCTCCTGCAGCGCGTGGTCGCCGGTCTCGGCGAAGCCGGAGGGGATGAGGACGGCCACGGGGATGCCCTTGACGCCCACCTCCTCCAGCGCGGCGGGCACGAACTTCGCGGGGATCGCGAAGACCGCCACGTCGACCGTGCCGGGGATGTCCAGGACGCTGCGGTACGCCTTGCGCCCGAGGATGTCGTCGACTCGGGGGTTGACCGGGTGGATCTCTCCGGGGAAGCCGCCGTCCACCAGGTTCCGCATCACCGAGTTGCCGATCTTCCCCTGCTCGGCGGAGGCGCCGATCACGGCGACCGAGCGGGGTTTCATCATCCGCGTCATCGCCGCGAGGATCTCCTCGCGGGAGTGGACGGGCCGCTCCACCGGGGCGTGCTCGGAGAGGATGATCCGGATGTCGGCCGCGACCGCTCCCTCCGGCGTGGCGATCACCGGGTTGAGGTCCACCTCGGCGATCTCCGGGAAGTCGGTGACCAGTTGCGACACCCGGCGGATCTGGCCGGTCAGCGCCTCGCGGTCGGCCGGCTTGGCGCCCCGTACCCCGCGCAGCACCTCGGCGGCGTCGATCGAGTCGAGCATCGAGGCCGCCTCGTCGTCGTCCACCGGCGCCAGCCGGAACGTCGCGTCGTTGAGGACCTCCACCAGCACCCCGCCGAGGCCGAAGACGACGACCTTCCCGAAGGTCGGGTCGGTGACGGCGCCGATGATGACCTCCTGGCCAGGCGGCAGCATCTGCTGGACCTGGATGCCGTCGATGCGGGCGTCCGGGGCGTAGGCCCGGGCGGAGGCGACGATCCGGCGGAAGGCCGTACGTACCTCCGACGCCGTGGTCAGCCCCACCACGACCCCGCCGGCGTCCGTCTTGTGCAGGATGTCGGGGGAAACGATCTTCAGCACGACGGGTCCGTCCATGCGAGCGGCGTACGCCACCGCCTCGTCCACGTCCTGTGCGAGCGCCTCGTCGGGGGTGGCGATGCCGTACGCGTCGGCGATGAGCTTGCCCTCGGGGGCGGTGAGCGCGGTGCGGCCATCGGCCCGCACCGCGGCGAGGACGCCGGCCACCGCGTCCCGGCCGCCGGCCGGCTGCGTGTTCGTGGGCATGGGTCAGATCACTCCGTTCGCCTTGAGCACGGGCAGTTCATCGGGAGCGAGCCCCAATTCGCCGAGGTAGACGTCCTCGTTGTGCTCGCCCAGCAGCGGGGAACGGTCCACCGCGACCGTCGAGTCGGACAGATTCAGCGGGCTGCCGACCGTGACGTACGAGCCGCGTTGCGGGTGCTCGACGCGCACGACGATCTCGTTGTCGATCAGGCTCTGGTCCTCGATGATCTCCTTGGTGGAGAGGATCGGCCCGCAGGGGATGTTGTGGGAGTTGAGCTGTTCGAGGACGTCCCACTTGGGGAGGGTGGAGGTCCACTCCTCGATCAGCTGGAACATCTTGCCGAGCTTCGGCAGCCGCGCCCGGGGCGTCGCCCACTCCGGGTCCTCGGCCAGCTCCGGCCGGCCGATGAGATCGCTGATCGGCTTCCAGCCGACGGGCTGCACGATGACGTAGACGTAGTCGTTGGGCCCGCCCGGCGCGCATTTGACGGCCCAGCCGGGCTGACCGCCGCCGGAGGCGTTGCCGCTGCGCGGCACCTCGTCGCCGAAGTCCTCATTGGGGTACTCGGCGAGCGGGCCGTGGGCCAGCCGCTGCTGGTCGCGGAGCTTGACCCGGCAGAGGTTGAGCACGGCGTGCTGCATGGCGACATTGACCCGCTGTCCGCGGCCGGTCGTGACGCGCTGGAAGAGCGCGGCCAGGATCCCGGCGACGGTGTGGATGCCGGTGCCGGAGTCGCCGATCTGCGCGCCGGAGGCCAGTGGCGGGCCGTCCTCGAATCCGGTGGTGGACATCGATCCGCCCATGGCCTGCGCGACGACCTCGTACGCCTTGAAGTCGGTGTACGGGCCTTCGCCGAAGCCCTTGATGGAGGCGTAGATGATGCGCGGGTTGATCTCCCGGATTCGCTCCCAGGTGAAGCCCATCCGGTCCACGGCACCCGGGGCGAAGTTCTCCACCATCACATCGGAACGGCGGATCAGCTCGGTGAGGATCTCCTTGCCGCGTTCGCTCTTGGTGTTGAGGGTGATGCTCCGCTTGTTGCCGTTGAGCATCGTGAAGTAGAGGCTGTCCGCGTCCGGGATGTCGGACAGCTGCTTGCGGGTGATGTCGCCGCTCGGCGCCTCGAGCTTGACGACATCGGCGCCGAGCCAGGCGAGGATCTGGGTGGCGGAGGGACCGGACTGGACATGTGTCATGTCCAGAACTCGTACACCCTGGAGGGCTGTGGTCTGTGGCGTCGGTGACATGGCAGGGCTCCTCACTTGTACATGGTCTGATTCACGGTTCCCGGGACGTACGCGTCGGGGTCGACCCAGACGTTGATCGTCCTGTCCCCGGAGAGGGCCACGACCTCCTTGTCCGGCCGGGCGTACTTCGCGGCCATCACGAACGGGATGCCGACACCGAGGGTGGCCAGCGGGCCCGGGTCCATCCAGTGGCCGGGTGACTTGGGCTGGACCACCCCGCCCGAGAAGGTGACGATGTCGCCGCCGTCCCCGATGTCGATCGAGTCCTCCGTCAGGAACTCATTGATCTCGCGGGCCACGCGCAGCGGGTGGATGGGCTCGGCGTCGGAGAGCTGACGCGGCAGCCGCTTGCGGTACGCGTCCTCCTCCTGGCGGCGCAGCTCCTCGAACCAGGCCTTGCGCTTGACCGAACCGGAGCCGCCGGCCCGTCCGGAGGCGGCCTGCACGGTGGCGGCGAGGCCGGCGCCGGGGTCGCCCACCAGGCCGAGGTCGATGTCGCGGTTACGGCCCACCGTGCGGTAGCCGAGGTCGAGCGCCTTCGCGACGAGATGGCCGCCGGAGACGGTGTCCGACGAAGCGTCGGGAGAGGCAGCGCCGGAGCCCTTTGCCTGCCCGGCTGCGCCACTCTCGGCGCCGCTCTCCTCGGCGGTACGCGTCATGTCTCCTCAACTCCTCATGGTCTCGGCACAGGGGCCCTCCGCTCACGTGCCGCGGCGTCAGACCCTCGCTCCAGATTCCATACTGCAGATTGCATACCGTATGGAGTAGCCTTATGGTTGCCTCAGATCCTGCGAGATGTCCAGAGGTGGCCCGGAAAGAAAATGACCGGACCGGCGACACGACCACCGGTCGACCCCGCTGCACCGGGCCCCGGATCCGAGCACCCCGTCCGGAGACCCGGACCCCCACTGACCCAGCTGTCGGCCCGTCGCGAACGGGCCCGCGGAGAGGATGGCGTTGTGGACCTGTTGGAGTATCAGGCGAGGGATCTCTTCGCCAAGCACGGTGTACCGGTGCTGGCCGGTGAAGTCATCGACACGCCTGAGGCGGCGCGTGAGGTGACCGAGCGACTCGGCGGCCGTGCGGTCGTCAAGGCGCAGGTCAAGGTCGGCGGCCGGGGCAAGGCCGGCGGCGTGAAGCTGGCGTCCGACCCCGCGGACGCGGTGGAGAAGGCCGGTCAGATCCTGGGCATGGACATCAAGGGCCACACGGTCCACCAGGTGATGCTGGCCGAGACCGCGGACATCGCGGAGGAGTACTACGTCTCCTTCCTGCTGGACCGCACCAACCGCACCTTCCTGGCCATGGC
>DOWQ01000238.1:0-1082 GCA_003519485.1 Streptomyces sp.
CGCCGCGTCGCCGCCGCCCGGCCCGGCCCGGTCTGCGCCGCCGGGCACCAGGAACTGGCCTCGCACGTCCTGCTGCTGCCGTTCGTCCCCGACGACGTGCGGCGCGCCTTCACCGCCCGGCTGCTGGACCCGCTGCGCGACTACGACCAGCGGCACCGCGCCGAGCTGGTGCCGACCCTGGAGGCGTTCCTCGAGAGCGACGGCTCCTGGACCCGCTGCGCGGCCCGGCTCCATCTGCACGTCAACACCCTTCGCTACCGGGTCGGCCGGATCGAACAGCTCACCGGCCGCGATCTCGCGCGGCTGGAGGACAAGCTCGACTTTTTTCTGGCCCTCCGGATGAGCTGNNTTGTCGGTTGTCGGTTGTCGGTTCGGCAGCCGTCGGCCGGCTGTGCGGCTGGCGGGCCGGCCGGCTGTGCGTCTCCCCTTCGGCTTCCGGCTCGTCTTCCTGGCCGGCCGCCTTTTCGGCTGACTGTTCGACTGCCCGGCCATCTGCCCGGCAGTGCCTGTCTGCGTCGTTCCGCCGCTGTCCGGCCGCTGTCCGGCCGCCCTTCGGCCACTCGGCCGTACAAGCCCCGCAGGTCACCGGCGGGTGCGGGCAGGGCCCGCGCGGAGCGCCCTCGCGGGGTCGGCCGGGGGCGAGTTCCCGCCAGCTTTGTGAATCAATTCACCCAACCCCCTTGGTTTCGTACCATGATCCGTGCTGAGATGCGGCCAAAGCTTCCGGCTCAACGGCGCGCACAGGGAGGGAATGTGGCGGATACCGCCATGACACGTTCTGAATCATCGGATTCCGATACAGGGCGGGGGCGGTGGGACGATCCGCTGCGGAGCGCGGTGTGGCGGTTGCGCTCGCGCGGCTGCTGGGACGACGCCGCCGCGCTGCTCGCCCCGTCCGCCGCCACCGAACCGGCCGCGGCCCTCGAGCGCACCACCGTCCTCGTCGAGCGGTGCGTGTTCACCGGCTCGGGCTGGGAGGCCGCCGAGAACGCCCTGCGCTCCGCCGAGGCCGTCGTGACGAGCGACGACGACCGGGGCAGCGCGTCATGCGAGCGCGGCCATCTGGCGTACGCCTCCACCTT
>DOWQ01000238.1:1109-1285 GCA_003519485.1 Streptomyces sp.
GGACCGGGCCGACGAGGCCCGCTCGGCGCTCGGCCGGGCCGCCGCGCTGCTGCCTCCCGGCTCCCCGAACCGTCCCCTGCTCGACTTCCGGCGCGGCCTCTTCGCCGAGCACCTGGCCCGGGACGCGCACGGCGCGCAGGCCGCCTTCACCCGCGCCCACGCGGGCGCCACGGCCG
>DOWQ01000238.1:1304-9139 GCA_003519485.1 Streptomyces sp.
GTCTCGGCGAATCGCTCCGGCTCCGCGAGGAGCTCGGCTATCTGATCGGCATAGCCCCGGCCCTCGCCGCCCTCGCCGGGATCGAGCCGGAACCGGAGGCCTCCCGGCTCCGCACCGAGGCGTCGCGGCTGATGCGGCTGCTGGGCGGCGTACCGATCTGGCTGGCGGACGAACTCGGCCCCGAACCACCCGGTCTGGCGCCCGGAGCCACCNNCCCCTGAGCAACCGCGCGGCCGGCACTCCCGGCCGCGGTTGCCGGGCCGGGTTGCCGTGCCGGGCGCGTGTGCTGCCGCTCGTGCCTGCTCGGGTTCGGTGCCTAATCGGTTCATGCTCGGTTCGTGTTCGGGCGGCTGTTCGTTCGGGTGCCGGGGCCGGGNNCTCCACCGCATATTTACGGCCGCAGAACCCCGGATCGAGTTCGGCACCCGGGGTTGCGTCCACAAATACACGGAATTGTTCCGGACCCCCCTCCTGCGGACCCGTCCCCTCCCGTCGTCTGCCGCCTGCGGGACCGTTCACCGTCGNNGCCGTGCGCGGGTCCGTTCCTCGCGACAGCCTTGGCGCCACCGCGGACCCGTCCGCTGCCGTTGCCTGCCGCCTGCGGGACCGTTCCCCGTCGACGCCGTGCGGCCAGCCCAGCTCGCGGGTCAGTGTGCGCGGGTGAAGTGTTCGCGGGCCAGCCGCTCCACGGCCGCCGTATCCCGCGCGGCGAGCGCGTCCAGCAGCGCGTTGTGCTCGGCCGCGGCGGTCAGCAGCTCCGCCGTGCCCGTGAGCGTCCCCTGTCCGTGCGGCGCCTGTGCCCGTCGGTGCAGGGAGTCGCCGACCAGGGCGAGCTGCCGGTTTCCGGAGAGTGCGAGCAGCGCGTGGTGGAAGGCGCGGTCCGTCTCGGCGTAGCCCACCCGGTCCCCCCGCGCGGCGGCGGCCACAGTGGCCGCGGCGAGCGGACGCAGCTCGTCCCAGCACTCCGGCGGGCGGCTGTGCGCCAGCCGGAGCAGCACCGGCACCTCCAGCAGGACCCGCACCTCGGCCAGCTCCGCGAGGTCGCGGTCGCTGCGCCGGGCGACGCGGAAGCCGCGGTTGGGCACGACCTCGACCGCGCCGTCGGTCGCGAGCTGCTGCATCGCCTCCCGTACGGGAGTGGGCGACACCCCGAACCGGTCGGCGAGGGCGGGCGCCGAGTAGACCTCGCCGGGCACCAGCTCACCGCCGACCAGTGCGGTGCGGAGCGCGTCGAGGATCTGGCCCCGTACGGAGTGGCGGACGGGCAGCTTGACCGGGCAGTGCGTCACCCGGTCGGCCGAGGCGGCCTCGGCGCGGCCGTGCTCGCCGCGTACCGACCCACCCGGGCGGACGCCCTCCTCGGGCAGCGGGGCACGCGGACGCGGCGCGCCGGGCACGGCTTCCTCGGCTCGTGCGGTTCGCAGCTGCTCCATCGGTCCTCCTGACGTCCCACCGAACGATAGGGGGCCCATGTCACAGTGCAAACCTCCGAGAAGTTCGGGTAAGGTTAGGCTTACCTGCAAACGATCGCGTGAATCGGTGGTCCTGCATGTCCCTGGCCCCGGCCGTCCCGGCCCTGTCGCCCTCCCCCGTCGCCGGGGCGTACGCCCGGCTGTCCGAGGTCTTCCCCGGTCTGCAGGTCCTGGAGGAGGCGCCCCGCAGGGGTGATGGCTGGGTCGGCGCGAGCGAGCTGGCGGCCGGCGGACCTGCCCTCGACGCCTTCCTCGCATGGGACGACGCCCAGGTGCTGCGCGACTACGGGCAGCGGGCCCGCCCCGACGTCGTGGCCAGTTTCGGACTGCACCGCTACGCCTGGCCCGCCTGCCTGCTCATCACCATCCCGTGGTTCCTGCTGCGCCGCGTGCCGCGGATGCCGGTGGACGCCGTCTCCTTCCAACGCACCCTCGGCCGGATGACCGCGGACGTGACCGAATTCGCCTGCCTCCCCGACGACCCGGCGGCCGGCCTGCCCGGCGCGCGGGTGGTCGCCGGCGAGGAGGCGCTGCGCGCCGAAGTGCGGGACGCGGTAGCCGAGCACCTCGGGCCGGTCCTGGAGGGTTTTCGGCCACGGATGCGGCGCGGGCCGCGGGCCATGTGGGGCATGGCGACCGACGAGATCGTCGAGGGCCTGTGGTACCTCGGCCACCTGTTCGGCCAGGAGCGCCGGGCGATGAAGGAGCTGGAGACACTGCTGCCGGGCGCCACGAAGCCGTACGTCGGCAGCCCCTCCTTCCGCGAGCTGACCGGGCCGGACGGGCAGCCGCTGCCGACCCGCGACCGGGCCAGCTGCTGCCTCTTCTACACACTGCGGCCGGAGGACACCTGCGTCACCTGCCCGCGCACCTGCGACGCCGACCGCGTCGCCCGGCTCACCGACTGACCGCGTTCGGCGGGTCGGTGGGGGTGCCGGCACAGGACTCACGCCGACCTGACACTCTTTCGACGCCCTGCGGACGTTGCCCGGACGCCGCGGCACGGTAGCTGAACACGGCCCGGAAATGCGCCCCGACAACGGGTTCCGTACACAACCGGCCCGCTTGACAGCTGAGTTTGATCGACAGTCCTATAATGCGCGTACACTCCATGTCCATTGCCGCCCGCTTCCCGTGAAACGCCCTGGCACAAGGGTCGTTTCCGCCAAGATGTCGCGGGCAAGACCGCACGCGTACGGCACGCGCGGGACGGATGCGAGTCGAGGGACTTGGATGACACTGACGGACATAGCGACCTGGGTACTGCCTGGCGCGGTGCTGCTCGCGGGCATCGGGGCGGCGGCGGTGATCCTCGCCCGCGGCCGGCAGGGCAAGGCCAAGGACGACAATCTCGCCGACTCCTGGGAGCGCAGCGAGGAGCGCCGGCGGCGCAAGGAGGCCATCTACGGCTCCGCCTCGTACGCCCTGCTGTTCTGCTGTGCGGCGGTCGCCGCCGCCCTGTCCTTCCACGGGCTGGTGGGCTTCGGCAGGGAGAACCTCGATCTTTCCGGCGGCTGGGAGTACCTCGTCCCGTTCGGTCTCGACGGCGCGGCGATGTTCTGCTCCGTGCTCGCGGTGCGCGAGGCGAGCCACGGTGACGCGGCACTCGGCTCCCGGCTGCTGGTATGGACGTTCGCGGGCGCGGCGGCCTGGTTCAACTGGGTGCACGCGCCGCGCGGGCTCGAACACGCGGGCGCCCCGCAGTTCTTCGCGGGGATGTCCCTGTCGGCAGCGGTGCTCTTCGACCGGGCCCTCAAGCAGACCCGCCGGGCCGCGCTGCGCGAGCAGGGTCTCGTGCCGAGGCCGCTGCCGCAGATCCGGATCGTGCGCTGGCTGCGCGCGCCCCGTGAGACCTACGGCGCCTGGTCGCTGATGCTGCTCGAGAACGTACGGACGCTGGACGAGGCGGTCGACGAGGTCCGCGAGGACCGGCGGCAGAAGCTGCGCACCCGGCAGCACCGGCGGGACGAGGAGAAGCGCGAGCGCGCCCAGATCAGGGCTCTCAACCGGCAGCACAGCTTTCTGAACCGCGGCCGGGGCGGACGCCGGCTCGAGCTGCCCGGACCGTCGGCGGGCTCGTCCCCCCAGCCCGGTACGGAGCCTGCCCCGGCGGGCGGACAGCTCTCGGCGCTCCCGCCGGCTTCCCGGGACGCGTTGTCATCCGCGCGGGACTCCTTCATGGTCACCACGGAACGGACCGACAGGATGGGCAGCTCGTACGGCGACCGGCCCGACCCGAGCCGGACCGTCGACCGCACGATCGATGACGACAATCCGACGACCCCCCGGCTCGACTCCCTGGAGCGCAAGCTCAGGGACCTGGAGCAGCAGTACGGCTGACGCCGGGTCGGGCGCGCAAGAAGCCTCGGTGAACATGGAGGCCCCTCGGTCGGCGAATCGAGGGGCCTCCACGCGTTCACCGGACTGGTGCGACATCAAGGCTCAGGTGCGTCGGCGTCCCATCTTCGCCGACCGCCGGTTGTACCCCTTGGTGTCCCACCGCTCTTCGAGCAGTGTGCGGACCAGGTGTACGAGTTGGCGGAGCCGTTCCGGATCGGGAGCGGACGAGGTGAGCACGTCCGCGAAGGACTTGTCGTCCCAGTGAAGAGTGAATTCCCAACGCTCGTCCCGGCCGCCCTGACGCAGCACCGTGAGCCGGTACGCGAACGTCGCGGTGCGGTCCGGGTGGTGAACGACCGACAGGTCGGCGACCTCGAACCTGGTCCCGCCGTCACCAGTGGTGCAGGAGCGGGCCAGCGCCTGCTCAGCCGGCGTCCGGGCCGCCATGCGCACACACCCCGCCCTTCCGCCTCGTCCAGCCGCACCTGTTCCCGCCGCACAGTAGCTGCCGATGGCCCGCGGCTTCTGCGGGAAGTGGCTTCCGGGCGTTGTCCGAGCCCTCCGCTAGGTTGCCGACATGACGAAATTCGTACTGGTGGCAGGCGCGTGGCTCGGGTCGTGGGCGTGGGAGGAGGTGGTGCCGGAACTGCGTGCGGCCGGACACGGCGTGCACCCGCTGACGCTGTCCGGCCTCGCCGAGAAGGGAAGCGTGCCCGCCGGCCAGCAGACCCACGTCCAGGATGTCGTCGACGAGGTCGAACGCAAGGATCTGCGCGACGTCGTCCTGGTCGGCCACAGCTACTCGGGCATCCCGGTCGGACAAGCCGCCGAGCGGATCGGCGACCGGCTGGCCCGCGTGGTCTTCGTCGACTCCAATGTCCCGACGGACGGCGAGTCGTTCGTGTCCGGCTGGCCGGACGGCCGGGCGATGGTGGAGGCGTCCGTGGCCGAAACCGGCGGCTTCTGGGCTCCGCTGACCGCGGCAGACTACGAGGGCCAGGGTCTCGGCGACGAGCAGATCGCCCGGATCGTGGGCAGCTCGACGCCGCACCCGGGCGCCACGCTGACCGAGCCGACCGTGCTGGCACGCCCGCTCGGCGAGCTTCCGGCGACGTACATCAAATGCCTGCTCGACGGCGACGAGCCGAGCGGCGACGTGGCGGAACTTCTGAACAGCGAGCACTGGCGGCTGGTCGCGATGAACACGGGGCACTGGCCGATGTTCTCCCGGCCGCACGAGCTGGCGCGGATCCTGCTGGACGCTGCCGGGGAGTGACCGGGGTTCCATGCCGGCCACCGGTGGGGGGCGTCCTCCGGTAGCCGGCCCCGCTGACGGAGCGGCTTGGCGGACGGGTGCGGGGAAGTGACGATGCCCGGCACCGCCGGGAGTACGGTGCCGGGCATTCAGGGGAGGACGTTCGCGCGAAAGGTCGATCGCGGCGCAACAGTCACTGGATCGGGTCTTCCCGGCCGACTGTCGGACAATGTCTTGATCAGCCCGCCTCCACCCGGATGGCGCACCGGAAATCCGGCCCGGGCAGCCCCCGGGCCGGCTCGCGCCGCCGCGCTTGCCGTGCCGCGCCGTCAGGGCCGAGGAACGTTCCGCAGGTTCGAGCGCGCCATCTGGACCATCCTGCCGACGCCGCCGTCCAGGACGATCTTGCTCGCGGAGAGCGCGAAGCCCGTCACCATCTCGGCGCTGATCTTCGGCGGGATCGACAGCGCGTTCGCATCGGTGACGATGTCGACGAGCGCCGGTCCGTTGTGCTTGAAGGCGTCGCGGAGCGCGCCGCGCAGGTGCTTGGGCTTCTCCACCCGGGCTCCGTACGCGCCCGCCGCACGGGCGATCGCCGCGTAGTCCGTGCTGCCGATGCCGGTGCCGTGTGACGGCAGGCCCGCCACCAGCATCTCCAGTTCGACCATGCTGAGGGAGCTGTTGTTGAACAGCACCACCTTCACCGGAAGCTCGTACTGGACGAGGGTCAGGAAGTCGCCCATCAGCATGGAGAAGCCACCGTCGCCGGACATCGACACCACTTGGCGGCGGCGGTCCAGGAACTGCGCCCCGATCGCCTGCGGCATGGCGTTCGCCATCGAGCCGTGGGTGAAGGAGCCAATGACGCGGCGGCGGCCGTTCGGAGTGATGTAGCGGGCGCCCCAGACGTTGTTCATGCCGGTGTCGATGGTGAAGACCGCGTCGTCCGCGGCCTCGTCGTCCAGCACCGCGGCCACGTACTCCGGGTGGATGGGGATGTGCTTGTCGACCTTGCGGGTGTACGCCTTGACGACGCCCTCCAGGGCGTCGGCGTGCTTCTTGAGCATCCGGTCGAGGAACTTCCGGTCGCTCTTCGCCTGCACCTTCGGCGTCAGGCAGCGCAGCGTCTCACGCACATCGCCCCAGACGCCGAGGTCCAGCTTGGAGCGACGGCCCAGGTGCTCGGGCCGTACGTCCACCTGGACGATCTTCTTGTCGTCGGGGAGGAACGCCTGGTACGGGAAGTCGGTGCCGAGCAGGACCAGCAGGTCGCACTCATTGGTCGCCTCGTACGCGGCTCCGTAACCGAGCAGTCCGCTCATCCCAACGTCGAACGGGTTGTCGTACTGGATCCACTCCTTGCCGCGCAGGGCGTGCCCCACCGGCGCCTTCACCCGTTCGGCGAACGCCATGACCTCGTCGTGGGCGCCTGCCGTGCCGCTGCCGCAGAACAGGGTGACCGTCCGCGCCTCGTCCACCATCCGGACGAGCTTGTCGATGTCCTCGTCGCCGGGCCGGACGGTGGGTCGGGACGTCACGAGCGCATGTTCGTACGCCCGTTCGGGGGCCTGCTCACCGGCGAGGTCGCCCGGCAGGGCCACCACACTGACGCCGCCCTGGCCCACCGCGTGCTGAATCGCCGTCTGGAGGACCCGCGGCATCTGCTTGCCGGTCGAGATGAGCTCGCAGTAGTGGCTGCACTCCTGGAACAGCTGGTCGGGATGGGTCTCCTGGAAGTACCCGGAACCGATCTCGCTGCTCGGGATCTGCGACGCCAGAGCCAGCACCGGGGCCATCGAACGGTGCGCGTCGTACAGGCCGTTGATGAGGTGCAGATTGCCCGGACCCGAGGAGCCCGCGCAGGCCGCGAGCCGGCCGGTGAGCTGGGCCTCCGCACCGGCGGCGAAGGCCGCGGTCTCCTCGTGCCGGACATGGATCCAGTCGATGGCGGCGTTGCGCCGGACCGCGTCGACGACCGGATTGAGGCTGTCGCCGACGACCCCGTACAGCCGCCGCACGCCCGCGCGCACCAGGATGTCCACGAACTGCTCGGCCACGGTCTGCTTCGCCATCGTGCCTTCGCTCCTTCGGTCCTCGGTGGTGCCTGTCGGTGCTCGCCGCTGTTTGTCGGTGCCGGTCGGTCCCGGTCGCTGCCGGTGGTGCTCGGCCGGTTCCGCTCGGTCCTCCGGTCCCATCAACCCATGGACCGGGCAGTCACGCCTCCCAGACGGCGGCGGCCGTACGGTCGTCGGCGTAGCCCTTCGCCCGCAGCTGCACATCGGCCAGGAACGCGGCCAGGCCTGGCGGAACGGGCTCGGACCACCGCTCGGCGAGCAGGTCGGCGAGAGCGGGCTCCTCGCGCAGCGGCTCGGCGAGGCCTGAACTGCACAGCAGAAGGGTGTCACCCGGGCGGGCGACGGAGGCCCGGAAGCGGAACGGTTCGGCGGCAGGCGCGGCCATCGACACAGTGGCCGGCGCGGCGGCCGGCACAGTCGGGCTCCCGGTGACGTCCACGGCCGTACGTTCGACCGTGAGCCCGGCCGCACGGTCACCGATGAGTTCGACCGTGCGTTCGGCCGCGTCGCCGCCGTCGACATCGCCGCCGTCACCGTCGACGTCTCGCGCGTACGGACCGGCGGCGCCGGGTCCGGCCAGAAGGCCGTCGGCGGGCGGGCCGAGCGAGGTCGCTTCGCCGGTCGGCACACCGCCGGAGCCGGCGGGCCGCGACGCACCCGCCTCCTCCCCCGCGGCTGGCTCGATGTCCTCCC